>JBQGFI010000406.1:0-8811 GCA_052040065.1 Marmoricola sp. | reverse complement strand
CCGGTGTCCTGCACCACGGTGCGGAGATCTCGGCGGTCACCAACCAGTGGGTGAACTCCTACAAGCGTCTCGCCTTCGGTGGTGAGGCCCCGAGCTACGCCTGCTGGGGGCGCAACAACCGGTCGGCCCTGGTCCGGGTGCCGATGTACAAGCCGTCGAAGGGGTCCTCGGCGCGGGTCGAGATCCGCTCGGTGGACTCGGCGGTCAACCCCTACCTGGCCTTCGCGGTGATGCTCGCCGCGGGCATGAAGGGCCTGGAGGAGGAGTACGAGCTCCCGCGCGAGGCCGAGGACGACGTGTGGTCGCTCAACGAGCGCGAGCGCAAGGCGCTGGGCCTCGAGCAGCTGCCCAAGAACCTCAGCGACGCGATCCGCGTCGCCGAGGACTCCGAGCTGCTCGCCGAGACGCTCGGCGAGCACGTCTACGAGTTCTTCCTCAAGAACAAGCGGGCGGAGTGGGAGGAGTACCGCGGGCAGGTGTCGGCCTTCGAGCGCGACCGGATGCTCCCGGTCATCTGAGGACCGGACGTCTCTCCGCGCGGGGAGCGACCGGGGAACCGATTCGGCGTACAGCGCATCAGATCTGGCGTAGACATGAGTATTCGTACCGATGCATCGGGGCCTCGGACGACGGGATGGTGGTGACATGAGAAGACGTGCCGCGGACGATCGCGACTCCACGCCGGTCAGCAGCCTGATCCTGCCGACGGACGCCGAGGCCGACCTGCGCCTCGCGGGCGACGCGGTGACGGTGACGGTCCGCGGAGACGTCGACCTGCACACCGCGCCCGACCTCCGCACGACCCTCGCCGCCGCGGTCGACGAGGACGCCGAGCTGGTCCTCGTGCACCTCGACGAGGTCACCTTCCTCGACTCGACCGGCCTCGGGGTGCTGGTCGGTGCCTGGAAGGCGCAGCGGGCGGCCGGGCGACGGCTCGAGCTGGTCTGCAGCCGGCCGGAGCCGCTGAAGCTGCTCCGGCTCACCGGGCTCGACCGCGTCATCACGGTGCACCCCGGTACGCCGCACGCGGACGAGGCGTGAGCGAGCCGCTGGCCGACCCCCTCGCGCGCACCTGGCTCCGGGTCGCGGGCTGGGTGGGTCTGGCCGTCGGCGTCGCCGGCGTCGTGGGCGGGGTGGTCGCGATCGTGCTCGACCTCGTGCGCACCGACGACGAGATGCACGGGCTGGGTGTGCTGCTCGGCGGCGTCGTCGTGCTCCTGGCCGCGGTGCCGACCGCGCTGGCCGTGGCGGTGCTGCGGCTGCGGGAGCGCCGTCCCGCGGGCACGGCCCTGCTGACCGTCGTCCTGGGGCTGGCGCTGTGCCTGCTCGCCCCGGCGGTCGTCGGCTTCTTCGTCCCCCCGCTCTCGCTGCCCGCGCTGCTGCTCGGGGGGCTCGTCCTCGGTCTCGGCGTCGCCGCGTCGGTCCGGCTGCGGCGCGCGACCGCGAGCGCCGGCGTCGAGGTGGGTGACCGACGGTAGGTTGCCCTGGTGGCACCGCCTACCGAGAGCACGTCCGGGCCTCCGATCGGCAGCCTGGCGCGGCTGGGCTTCCACGATCCCGAGCGGGCGGCCGGCCAGCTCGCTCGCCTCGGCGAGGTGGTCACGCCGCTGGCGCCGCTGCTGGGCCGCAGCGCCGACCCCGACCAGGCGCTCGACGGGCTGGTCGCCCTCGCGGAGGCGGCCGACGACCGCGAGCAGCTGCTCTCGGAGGTCGCCGACGACGAGGGCACCTCGATGCGGCTGCTCAGCGTGTTGGGCGGGAGCGCGGCCCTGGCCGACCACCTGCGCCGGCACCCCGAGCACTGGCGCGAGCTCTGCGACCCCACGATCGGGTCCACCCGTCCCACCCGGGCGGCGATGCGCGACCGGCTCATGGAGGCCGTGGGGGCCGACCCGGCCGAGCCCGTGCCCGTGTCGCGCGCCGACCCCGACGAGGCGTGCGACGCGCTGCGCGTGGAATACCGGCGCCAGCTGCTGCGCCTGGCGGCACGCGACCTCGTGCACGCGCTGGGCGTGGACGACGTGGCGGCCGAGCTCTCCGACCTCGCCGTCGGCACGCTCGACGCCGCCCTCGCCGTGGCGCGGGCGGTCCACCCCGACGCGAGCGGGGCGTGCCGGCTCGCGGTGGTCGCGCTGGGCAAGTGCGGCGGGCACGAGCTCAACTACGTCTCCGACGTCGACGTGGTCTTCGTCGCCGAGGTGCCGGCGGGCGACGACGTGCCCGGCGAGCACGAGGCGCTCCGCGCGGCCACCCAGCTGGCCTCGGCGATGATGCGGGTCTGCGGCGACCACACCAAGGAGGGCACGATCTGGCCGGTCGACGCCAACCTGCGGCCCGAGGGCCGGTCGGGACCGCTGGTCCGCAGCCTGGAGAGCCATCGCGGCTACTACGAGCGGTGGGCCAAGACCTGGGAGTTCCAGGCGTTGCTCAAGGCGCGGCCCGCGGCGGGTGACCTCGCCCTCGGCGAGGACTACCTGGCGATGGTCGCGCCGCTCGTCTGGTCGGCGGTCGAGCGCGACGGCTTCGTCGAGGAGGTGCAGGCGATGCGCCGCCGGGTGATTGCCCACATCCCGGCGCGCGAGTCCGAGCGCCAGCTCAAGCTCGGCGCCGGGGGACTGCGCGACGTGGAGTTCGCCGTGCAGCTGCTCCAGCTGGTGCACGGGCGCACCGACGAGGCGATCCGACCGCCCACGACGCTGAGCGCCCTGGCGCGGCTCACCGAGCGCGGCTACGTCGGCCGTGACGACGGCAGCGCCCTGCACGAGGCCTACGCGTTCCTCCGCACGATGGAGCACCGGCTGCAGCTGCACCAGCTGCGGCGCACGCACGTCGTGCCCACCGACGAGGTCTCGCTGCGGCGGCTCGGCCGGTCGATGGGCTTCCGTCGCGACCCGGTGGCCGAGCTCGACGAGCGGTGGCACTACCACCAGCGCGAGGTGCGGCGGCTGCACGAGAAGCTCTTCTACCGTCCGCTCCTCTCCGCGGTCGCGCGCATCAGCGGCGACGAGGCGCAGCTCTCGCCGGAGTCCGCCAAGCAGCGGCTCGCCGCCCTCGGCTACCTCGACCCCACGGCGGCCCTGCGCCACCTGCAGGCGCTCACCTCCGGCGTGCGCCGCAGCGCCCAGATCCAGCGGCAGCTGCTCCCGGCGATGCTCGGCTGGTTCGGCGACGCCCCCGACCCGGACGCCGGGCTCTTCGGCTTCCGGCAGCTCTCCGAGGCCCTCGGGAGCACGCCGTGGTACCTGCGCCTGCTGCGCGACGAGGGCGAGGTGGCGCAGCGCACCGCCCAGGTGCTGGCGACCAGCCGCTACGCCACCGACCTGCTGCGGCGCGAGCCGCAGGCGGTCGCCCTGCTGGCCGAGGACAAGCTGGCCCCGCTGTCCCGCGACGTGGTGCTGACCGAGATGCAGGCGGCCGCCGGACGGCGCGAGGACCTCGTGGCCGCGGTGCTCGCGGTCCGCGCGGTGCGGCGGCGCGAGCTGCTGCGGATCTCGGTGGCCGACCTCTGCGTGCCGTTCGGCGTCGAGGAGGTGGGCTACGCGCTGACCGACGTCGCCACGGCGACGCTGCAGACCACCCTCGACCGGGTCACCCGCGCGGTGGCGGAGGCCCGCGGGGTGGAGCCTCCGACGCGGCTCGCGATCGTCGCCATGGGCCGCTACGGAGGGCACGAGCTCGGCTACGGCAGCGACGCCGACGTGATGTTCGTGCACGACCCCCTGCCCGGTGCCGAGCCGCAGGAGGCCGCGACCTTCGCCCGCACGGTCGTCAACGAGCTGCGGCGCCTCCTCAGCGAGGCCGGCAAGGACCCCGCCCTGGAGGTCGACGCCGACCTGCGCCCCGAGGGGCGGCAGGGGCCGATGGTCCGCACGCTGGAGTCGTACGCCGCCTACTACGCCACGTGGTCGGCCGTGTGGGAGGCGCAGGCGCTGCTGCGCGCGCAGGCCGTGGCCGGCGACGCCGACCTCCGCGAGCGCTTCACCGCCCTGATCGACCCGCTGCGCTTCTCCGCCGACGGGCTCAGCGCCGACGACACGGTCGAGATCCGCCGCATCAAGGCGCGCGTCGACGCCGAGCGGCTGCCCCGGGGCGCCGACCCGGCGACCCACTTCAAGCTGGGTCGGGGTGGGCTGGCCGACGTCGAGTGGACGGTGCAGCTGCTGCAGATGCAGCACGCCGGGGAGGTGCCCGAGCTGCGCACGACCAAGACGCTGGAGGCCCTGGAGGCGGCGGTGGCCACCGACCTGCTCGGCCGCGACGACGCCGACGCGCTGGCGGAGGCGTGGCGCTTCGCCAGCCGTGCCCGCAACGCCACGGTGCAGGTCCGGGGCAAGGCGGCCGACCAGCTGCCCCGCGACGCCCGGGAGCGCGCGGCCGTCGCGGCCGTGCTGCAGTACCCCCCGGACGCCACCGAGGCGATGGTCAACGACTACCTGCGCACCGCCCGGCGGGCCCGGACCGTCGTCGACCGGGTGTTCTGGGGCGACCTGGAGTGAAGTGTTTCTCTTCATCTGAGAGAAAAGAAGTTATGCTCTTCATATGGCCTCGATGAAGAAACCCGCTTCCGGTGCACGCCGAGCCGCGGTGATCGGCGACGTGGTCTCGTGGCGCCGGGTCGCCGACCGCACGGCGCTGCTGCACCGGCTCGACCGGGTGCTCGCCGCGGCCAACGACCGCTTCGAGACGGTGACGCCGTGGCGCGTCACGGTCGGCGACGAGTTCCAGGCCAGCTTCGCCGGGTTGGGCGAGGCGCTGCGGGCGACCGCCTGGGTGGGGCTGGCGCTGGGGGGCGACACCGACGAGGAGGCCGTGCAGGTGCGCCACGGCATCGGCTGGGGCACGGCCGAGGTGCTGGAGCGCGAGCCCTTCTTCGAGGACGGGTCGGCCTGGTGGGCCGCGCGTGACGCCATCGTCGACGTGGAGGCCCAGTCGCGACGCCCCGGCCTCGGCACGCGGCGTACGTCGTTCCGCTCGGCGCCCGAGGTGCCCGGACCCGACCCGGCCCTGGTCGAGGCACTGCTCCTGTGTCGGGACCAGGTGGTGGAATCGCTCTCGACACGCTCGCGGCGGTTGCTGCGCGGGGTGCTCGAGGGTCGCAGCCAGGCCGAGCTGGCGGCGTCCGAGGGCATCTCCGCCTCGGCCGTCTCGCAGCGGGTGCGCCGTGACGGGATCACCGCGCTGGCGGAGGTCGACGACCTGCTGAGGAGGGTGCCATGACCTGGATCGGTCTGCTGCTGGTCGGCCTCGCGACCACCGACCTGGTGCGCTCGATCACCCCCGGGCGCGTCCCCGCCTGGGTCGGTGGCCTCGTCGCGCTGCTCGGACTCACCGTGCTCACCGGCGCCCGCGGCGCGCTGGCGCTGGTCACGCTGATCGTGGGGGCGGTGGTCGTGGTCGCGTGGGACCGCTGCGTGGCCCTCGCCGACGCACGCCCCGGGCCGCTGGCGGCCGCCCCCGCGCTGCTCGTGCTCGGCGGGGGGCTGCTCGTCGCCGTGGTGGCCGCACCGTGGTCGCCCGCGGCGGGCGGACCGCTCTCCGACTGGCTGGGGCTCAGCCCGTGGCCCTCGCTCGCCGCCCTCGACCCCGACCGTGCCGTGCTGCTGCTCGGCGTCCTCCTCGCCCAGCTCTCCACCGGCAACGTGCTGGTCCGGCTCGTCCTGGCGGTCACCGACACCGTCGCGCCGCGACTGGTGCACACGGCCGACGACCCGGCCGAGCAGCTGCGCGGCGGACGCCTGCTGGGCCCCATGGAGCGGCTGGTGATCGTCGGCCTCGGGCTGGCCGGCCAGCTCACCGCGGCCAGCATCGTGATCGCGGCCAAGGGCCTGCTGCGCTGGCCCGAGCTGCAGTCGCGGGTCGACCAGCACCAGGTGCACCGGCTGACCGAGTACTTCCTGGTCGGCAGCTTCGTCAGCTGGCTGGTGGCGCTCGGCGGACTCGCGCTGGCGCGCTGAGCGGCTGTGGCGGGCCTCACCTCCGCACGGCGTGCCTGGCCCTCCCGGCCCTGGTAGTCAGGTGGCATGACGAGGACGACCCTGCTGCTCGGTGGTGTGCTGGTGGCCCTGGGGGTGATCGGCTACCTCGCGTCCGGCCTCGCGAGCTGGACGGCGCTGATCCCGGCGATCCTCGGGGCCGTGGTCGTGGCCTGCGGGCTGGTGGCCCGCCGCCGCCCGATGCTCGGGGTGCACGCCGCCCTCGTGGTCGCCCTGCTCGGCGCGCTGGGCACGCTGCGCAACGTGCTCGGCCTGCCCGACGTGATCGCCGGGACCGCCGAGCGGCCCCTCGCGGTCGTCGTCAGCACGGTGACCTTCGTGCTGCTCGTCGGCTACCTGGTGCTCGGCGTGCGCTCCTTCGTCGCGGCGCGACGCGCCGCGTAGGGCCGGGGAGCGCGGCGGGTCCCGTCGCGTCCACGGAGCGGGACGGTCGCGCGACCACGGCGACCGCGCGTAGTCTCTCAATATGACTGGATCACTCGACATTGAGCGCGAGGTGGTGGCTCCGCAGCGCGTGGCCACCCCCCGCGACCTGGCCCGGCTGCAGGCCGACGAGTGGGTGCACCCCGTGGTGCTCCACGTCTGCTGCCGTGGTCTCGAGGGTGCCGGTCGGACGCGCTACCTGCAGGCCCACCTGCCCGGCGCGGTCTGCGTCGAGCTGGACCGCGAGCTGGGCACGCTGCCCATGCCGTCGGTGCCGCAGCTCCAGCAGGCGGCCCGGCGCTGGGGCATCCGCCCGGGCAGCGCGGTCGTGACCTACGACGAGGTGGGTGGCGCCCTGGCCGACCGGCTGTCGCGGCTGCTGCGCAGCGCCGGCCTGCCCGACGTCCGCGTGCTGCTCGGCGGTTCGGCCGCCTGGCAGGGCGCCGGGGGACGCCTGGTCGCGGGTGAGGTGGTGCCGCCGCCGGGCGACGTGCACCTCGGCGCCGTCTGAGCCGCTCGGCCCTCAGCCGGGCAGTCCTCGCTCCACCAGCTCGACGGCTCGCGCCACGTCGTCACCGAGGGGCCGGTCGAGCTTGTCGTCGTCGAGGACGGCCGCCGCGGCCTCGAAGCAGGCGCGGACGGGGGAGTCCGGCAGCCGGTCGGGGGCGGCCCGCAGCGCACGGACGGCGGCCACCAGCTCGCACGCGAGCACCACCGCCGCGGCACCCACCACGGCCTCGGACCACCGGGCCGCCTGGGTCGAGAACGACGCGTGCTCCTCCAGGCCGAGCGAGACCACGGCGTGCCCCGTCGAGACCGGGGTCGTCATGGTGCGCGCCCGCGCGAGGGCGTCCTGGGCGACGTACTCGAGGATCATCACGCCGGAGCTGTCGGCCGGCCCGGAGGCGAGGAAGGCCGGGAGACCGCTCAGCGACGGGTTGGTCAGCGCGCTCAGCCGGGCGGCGGAGAGCGAGACGACCGGGTAGGTCGCCTGGCGCAGCGAGTCGAGCGCGGCGCTGAGCCGCGCCGTGACGAAGCCGCCGTGGTGCAGCGGCACCCCGGGCTCCACGACCATCGGGTTCTCGGTGGCGTCGTCGACCTCCACGGAGACGGCCTCGCGGGTGCGCAGGAGCGCGTCGACGAAGGGGGCGTGCACCTGCGGCACGGTGCGCAGGCAGAAGGGGTCCTGCAGCCGGGCGGGCACGCGCTCGACGCCGTCGTCGAGCAGCTCGCGAAGGCGTGCGGCGACGCGGGCCTGGCCGGCGTCCGGGCGCCGGGCGTGCACCCTCGCGTCGTAGGCCTGCAGCGAGCCGCGGAGCGCGGCGGCACTCAGCGCGGCCACCCGCTCCGAGGCCACCGACAGGTGCAGCAGCCGGTCCATCGCGAGCAGCGAGGTCGCCAGGGTCAGGGCGTTGCTGCTCATGAAGGGGAGCGCGTCGCCGTCGTCGACGGTGGCGGGCGCGACGCCGCCCCGGTGCCACGGCCGCTCGCCGACCAGGGTGAGTCCGAGCTCGGCCAGCGGCACCAGGTCACCGGTGCCGATCGAGCCCCAGCGGTGCAGCAGCGGTACGGCGCGGGCCTCGACCGCCGCCCCCAGCGCCTGCGCCAGGCCGGCGCTCACGCCCGAGCGGCCCGAGGTGATCTGGTGCAGCCGGACGGCCATCCCGGTCAGCGCGGTCGTCTCGTCGTAGCACTCGCCGAAGCCCGCGGCGTGGCTGCGCCACAGCCGCAGCGAGGGAGAGCCGTGGCCGCTGCTGATGTCGGTCGGCACCGAGCGGAGCGCGCCCACGCCGGTCGTCAGCCCGTAGACGGCGCCCGAGCGACCGGCCGCACGGAGCCCCGCCTGCGCGGCGGTGATCCGCTCCACCGTGGCGTCGGTGAGCACCACCGGCGTGGGGCCGGCGCCGCGCGCCCACGCCAGCACGTCGTCGAGGGGCAGGTGGGTGGTCTCCATGGTGACGACCAGTCTGCCGCCCCGACGACGCGCACGTCCCGAGGAGGACGGCGGCACGGCCCAACGGGGGGTAGGGAGCCGTGCCGCCGCGTCTGGACCCGGTCAGTCGACCGGGATGATCTCGATGGCGGTGACCTTGGCGTTCTCGATCCGCCGGATGAAGTCGATGGTCATCGACCCGTCCGTGACGGTGGTGTCGAACTGCCGGACGATCGCGCGGTCGATGCCACCGGCCTGCGCCCAGATGTCGAAGTTGGAGAGCACGGTGGCGTTCTCCAGCCGGACGTCGAAGGTGCGCTGGTTGGCGGCGGTCTTGTTGAGCTCGGCGAAGTGCAGCCGGACCTGGTAGCGACCGTTGGTCACCGGCACCGCGAAGCCGAACGCGCGCTGCCCGACCGGGACGACGCCGGGGCCGTTCTGGCCGCCGGTCCACTCCGACTG
>JBQGFI010000405.1:0-2190 GCA_052040065.1 Marmoricola sp. | reverse complement strand
GATGCTGGCGTCGTGGCACGACGGCGACGAGGGTCGCTGGGGTGCCAAGGGGATGTTCGCCTGGATCCTCGCGCTGCAGGGGCTCTCGCTCGGCGTCTTCCTCGCCGTCGACGTCTTCCTCTTCTACGTCTTCTTCGAGGCGACGCTGATCCCGGTCTACTTCCTGGTGGCGGGCTACGGCGGTCCCGACCGCGTCCGCGCGGCCGTGAAGTTCCTGCTCTGGTCGCTCGCGGGCGGACTGGTCATGCTCGCCTCGGTGGTCGGCCTGTACGCCGTGTCGAGCGCGGCGGGGGAGCCGACGTACCTCGTGCGCGAGCTCGCCGAGCTCGACATCGACACCTGGGCCGGCCGCTGGATGTTCCTCGGCTTCTTCATCGCCTTCGCGATCAAGGCGCCGATGTTCCCCGTGCACACCTGGCTGCCGGACACCACGCAGCAGGCGACCCCCGGCACCTCCGTGCTGCTGGTCAGCGTGCTCGACAAGGTCGGCACCTTCGGGATGATCCGCTTCTGCCTCGAGATCTTCCCCGAGGCCTCGCGCTGGGCGACACCGGTCGTGGTGGTGCTCGCGATCTTCAGCATCCTCTACGGCGCGCTGATGGCGATCGGCTCCAGCGACATCATGCGGCTGATCGCCTACACCTCGGTGTCGCACTTCGGCTTCATCGTGCTCGGCATCTTCGTGATGAACAGCCAGGGTCTCTCGGGCGCGAACCTCTACATGTTCAACCACGGCCTCTCCACGGCGGCGCTCTTCCTGGTCGGCGGCTACCTGGTCCGACGGCGGGGTTCCCAGCGCATCGAGGACTACGGCGGCGTCGAGAAGGTCGCCCCGGTGCTCGCGGGCCTCTTCCTGGTGGCAGGCCTCTCCTCGCTGGCGCTGCCCGGTCTCTCGCCCTTCGTCTCCGAGCTGCTCGTCATCGTGGGTGCCTTCGTCTGGTCGCCCTGGGCCGGGGCGGTGGCGGTGCTCGGCATCGTCCTCGCGGCCGTGTACGTGCTCTGGCTCTACCAGCGCACCATGACCGGGCCGGTGGCCCCGGGCGTGGTGGGCATGCGTGACCTCGGCGTCCGCGAGATCGGTGCCGTGGCGCCGCTCTTCGCGCTGATCGTGCTGCTCGGCTTCTACCCGCAGCCGCTGCTCGACGTCATCAACCCGGCCGTCGACGACACGATGTCGCAGGTCGGCACCACCGACCCGCAGCCCTCCGTGACCGAAGGGGAGGCACCCTGATGACCGGCTTCCAGGCTCCGAACGTCGAGTGGCTGACCCTCTCGCCGCTGCTGGTGGTCTTCCTCGCCGCCGTCGTGGGCGTCCTGGTCGAGGCCTTCGTGCCCCGCGGCCAGCGCTACGTCGCCCAGGTCGGGCTGTCGGTCGCCGCGATGCTCGGGGCGCTCGCGACCTCGCTCGTGGTCTTCTCGCGGCTCAGCCCCACGGCCGAGGAGGCCGAGCTCGGCCGCGTCGTCGCCGCCGGCGCGGTGGCCGCCGACGGCCCCGCCGTCTTCACCTGGGTGCTGCTCAGCGTGCTCGGCCTGCTCAGCGTGCTGCTCTTCGCCGAGCGCAAGGTCGAGAGCGGCGTGCTCACCTTCGCCGGTCAGGCCGCGGCGCTCCCGGGCACCGAGGCCGAGCGCGAAGCCTCCACCCGGGGCCTCTCGCACACCGAGGTCTTCCCGCTGATGCTCTTCGCCATCGGCGGCATGATGCTCTTCCCGGCGTCCAACGACCTGCTGACGATGTTCGTGGCGCTCGAGGTGCTCTCGCTGCCGCTCTACCTGCTGTGCGGGCTGGCGCGTCGCCGCCGCCTGCTCTCGCAGGAGGCGGCGATGAAGTACTTCCTGCTCGGCGCCTTCAGCTCCGGCTTCTTCGTCTACGGCCTGGCGCTGGTCTACGGCTACGCCGGCTCGATGGGCTTCGCCCAGATCGCCGCGGCGGTGTCGGCCGACACCAACAGCCGCGTGCTGCTCCTCGGCGGCATCGCGCTGATGTCGGTGGGGCTGCTCTTCAAGGTCGGCGCGGCGCCGTTCCACGCCTGGACGCCCGACGTCTACCAGGGCGCGCCGACCGCCGTCACCGCGTTCATGGCCGCCGCGACCAAGGTGGCGGCGTTCGGTGCGATGCTCCGGTTGTTCTACGTCGCCTTCGGCGGCAGCCGCACCGACTGGCTGCCGATGGTCTGGGCGGTCGCGATCCTC
>JBQGFI010000404.1:0-12007 GCA_052040065.1 Marmoricola sp. | reverse complement strand
CCGATCAGCAGCTCCTCCTCCACCCGGTCGTAGTGCTTGCGGATGGCGCTCATCAGGGCGTAGAAGGTCGCCATCGCGATGATGGTGATCCAGGCGCCGAGCAGGAACTTGGTGACCAGCACGATCACGAGCACGACGGCGGTCAGACCCAGGCCGAAGGTGTTGATCGCCCGGGCGCGCATCATCCGGCGGCGCTCCTGCGGGTCGGTCTCGGTGCGCAGGTGGCGGGTCCAGTGGCGGATCATGCCGAGCTGGCTGAGGTTGAAGGAGACGAAGACCCCGACGATGTAGAGCTGGATCAGCCGGGTGGTCTCGGCGTCGAAGGCGACGATCAGCACGATGGCCATCACGGCCAGGAAGACGATGCCGTTGCTGTAGGCGAGCCGGTCGCCCCGCGAGCCGAACGCCCGCGGCATCAGGCCGTCCTTCGACAGGATCGAGCCGAGCACCGGGAAGCCGTTGAAGGCGGTGTTGGCCGCGAGCACGAGGATCAGGCCGGTGATCACGACGACGAAGTAGAAGCCGGGCGGGAAGTCGGCGAAGATCGCCCGCGCGATCTGGGCGATCACGGTGTCCTGCACGAAGCCGTCGGGCAGCGGGCTGCCGTCGGCCTGGCGGAGCTGGTCGATGGCGGCGGGGTCGACGTAGCGCAGCCCCATCTGGCGGGCCAGCACGATGACGCTGACCATCATCGAGATGGCGATCACGCCGAGGAGCAGCAGCGTGGTCGCGGCGTTGCGGCTCTTGGGCTTGCGGAAGGCGGGCACGCCGTTGCTGATCGCCTCGACGCCGGTCAGCGCCGCGCAGCCGGAGGAGAAGGCGCGCGCGAGCAGGAAGACCAGCGCGACCGTGGTCAGCGGCTCCTCCCAGCCCGGCTCGGGCTCGATCAGCAGGTCGGCGCTCGCGACCTGCGGCAGGCTGCCGTCGGCGAGCTGGAACATCCCGAGCACGCACATGCCGAGGATCGCCACCATGAACAGGTAGGTCGGCACGGCGAAGAAGGTGCCCGACTCGCGCACGCCGCGCAGGTTCATCGCCGCCAGCAGCACCACCATGGCGCTGGCCACGAAGACCTGGTGGTCGTGCACGAAGGGCACCGCGGCCCCGGCGTACTGCGAGGCCGAGGAGATGGAGACCGCGACGGTGAGGATGTAGTCGACGAGCAGGGCGCTGGCCACCGTCTTGCCCGCACGCGGCCCGAGGTTGACCTTGGCCACCTCGTAGTCGCCGCCGCCGGAGGGGTAGGCGTGCACGGTCTGCCGGTAGGACGCGACCACGGTCAGCATCACCAGGGCCACGGCGAGCGCGATCTTCCAGGAGAAGACGTAGGCCGAGGTGCCCGCGATGGCGAGCATGATGAAGACCTCGTCGGGCGCGTAGGCGACCGAGGAGAGGGCGTCGCTGGCGAAGACGGGTAGGGCGATCCGCTTCGGCAGCAAGGTCTCCCCGAGCTGCGAGCTCCGGAGCTTGCGTCCGAGCAGGATCCGCTTGGACACGTCGGTCAGGCCCACGAGAGTCGAGGGTACGACCACACCCGCCCTCCGCGTGGACCGACTGCCACTACTGTGCTGCTGTGCACGTCGTGATCATGGGCTGCGGTCGGGTGGGCTCGACGCTCGCGCGCAGCCTCGAGGACCGCAACCACACCGTCAGCGTCATCGACTCCAACCCCGATGCCTTCCGTCGCCTGGGCCCGTCCTTCAACGGCACCAAGGTCACCGGCTACGGCTTCGACCAGGCGGTGCTCACCGAGGCGGGCATCCAGCGGGCCGACGCGTTCGCCGCGGTCAGCTCGGGCGACAACTCCAACATCATCGCGGCCCGGGTGGCGCGCGAGACCTTCGGCATCGACCACGTCGTCGCCCGGATCTACGACCCCGGGCGGGCCGAGGTCTACCAGCGGCTCGGCATCACCACCGTCGCCACCGTGAAGTGGACGGCCGACCAGGTGCTGCGCCGGCTGCTGCCGGCCGGTGCCGAGCCCGACTTCCGTGACCCCTCCGGCACCATCCGGGTCGACCAGGTGCCCGCGCCCGAGGCCTGGGTCGGCCGGCGCAGCGTCACCTTCCAGGAGCAGTCGTCGAGCCGGATCGCGTGGATCGACCGGCTCGGCGAGGGCACGCTGCCCACGCGGGAGACGGTGCTCCAGGAGGGCGACGTGCTGCACCTGGTGATGCGGGAGGCCGACGCCACCGGCGTCTACGACGTGCTGAAGAAGGGGCCGGCAGCGGAATGAGAGTGGCGATCGCCGGAGCCGGCGCGGTGGGGCGCTCCATCGCGCGCGAGCTGATCGACAACGGTCACGAGGTGCTGCTCATCGACAAGGAGCCGCACACCATCAAGCCCGACCGGGTGCCCGAGGCGGAGTGGCTGCTCGCCGACTCCTGCGAGCTCTCCTCCCTGGAGGAGGCGCGCCTGGACCAGTGCGACGTCGTCATCGCCGCCACCGGCGACGACAAGGTCAACCTGGTCACCTCGCTGCTGGCCAAGACCGAGTTCGGCGTGCCGCGCACCGTGGGCCGGGTCAACCACCCCGACAACGAGTGGCTCTTCACCGAGGCCTGGGGCGTCGACGTCAACGTCTCGACGCCGCGGATCATGTCGGCGCTGGTCGAGGAGGCGGTGACGGTCGGCGACCTGGTGCGGCTCTTCACCTTCCGCCAGGGCAACGCCAACCTGGTCGAGATGACGCTGCCGGCCGACAGCCCGTACGTCGGCACCCCCGTCGGGCTGGTCCCCTTCCCGGAGAACTGCGCGCTGGTCACCATCCTGCGCGACGGCCAGGTCTACCTGCCCGGCGCCGAGCAGCCGATCGAGGCCGGCGACGAGCTGCTCTTCGTCGTGCCCGCCGAGATGGAGGGCCGCCTGGAGGGGCTGCTCGCGCCCGAGGAGCACCCCGAGCTGAAGTAGCGACCCTCAGCCGGCGGGCTCGGACACCGGGGTCCGGTTGCGGGAGAGCAGCCAGACCATGCCGGCGAGGCACGCGACCTGCAGCGGCCAGCCCATGACGAGCTTCGCCGCTCCGAGCGCCCCGATCGCGGCGTCCTGCGACCACCAGCCGTTGGTGCCGGCGAGGTAGATCGGGGCCTGCACCACGACCCGGAGCACGCAGGGCAGCGCCAGCAGCCAGGTCAGCCGCGAGCACAGCCGCACCGTGGCCCGGTCGTCGTGCCAGGCGGTGGGGTCACCGGTGACGCTGCCGATCATGAAGCCGACCAGTGGCCACCGGACGAGCACGGTGAGGACCATCACCGCGCCGTAGCCCGCGTTGTAGATGATGCCGGGCAGGAAGTAGGCCAGTGCCTGCTCGCCCTCGTCGCCGCCGCCCGCGGCCGCGCGCCAGGCGAAGAGCGCACCCAGGCCGATGCCGAAGAGTGCGTGGAGCACGAACTGCACCGACGTGCGCTGCACCAGCCGGACGACGAGCAGCACGGCCGCGACCGCCACGCTGAGCGTGATCGCGAGCCGCAGGTCGCGCTGGGTCAGGAAGACGACCGTGAAGCAGATGGTCGGCACCGCGGCCTCGAGCATGCCCCTGACGCCGCCGAGCGCCTTGGACAGCTGGGCGCGGACGACCTGCTCGACCGTCTGCTGGCTGGTGCCGGACGCCTCGCTCATCGCGGCCGCAGCGCGTAGCGGGGGTTGTACATGACCAGGTCGTCAGCCTCGCCGCCGATGCGGCCCGAGACACGGATGCCGGTGCCGGCGGAGATGCCGGCGATGCGGCGACGCCCGAGCCAGACGACCTGCAGCCGACCGGAGCCGTCGTAGAGCTCCGCCTCGAGCGCCGGCACGCCCCCGCGCGGGCGCAGCGTCACGGTCTTGAGGGTGCCCTGCACCGTGACCGGGGTGCGCAGCGGCGCCTCGGCGATCGCGACGAGCCCGGCCTTCGCGGTGTCCTTGCGCAGCTCGAGCGCCTCGTCGCGCTCGGAGCTGGCCCAGCGCGACAGCGAGGAGCGCCACTTGCTCATGCGGACCTCACGGCGTGGGCGGCTGGTCGTCGACCTGGCCCTCGGCCTGGCCGTCAGCCGGGCCCTCGGGCGCCTCGTCGACGCGTCGGGCCTCCGGCGGCAGCGTGAGGGGAAGCGGGGTGCCGGGGGGCATCGCCCCGGCGCCGCGGCGCACGACCACGCTGCGGATGAACTCCACCCACGGTCCGGCCTGGTCGGCGTCGACCGCGGGACGGCCCATGATGTTGGTCCGCAGCAGCCAGGTGGGGCCCTCGTGGCCCGCGAAGCGGCTCGCCTGCGTCGCGGGCTCGCCGTCGGGGCCCGTGACCGGCACCCGGGCGACCAGCTCGGTGCCGAAGGCGCCCTCCTCCTCGGTCGCGGTGCCACCCTGACGGGAGACCTCCGAGGAGAGCCGCGGACGCAGCTCCTCCCACGCCCCGCCTCCGCGGGACGCGGCGAAGGCCCGCAGCTCCAGGGCGCCCGTGCCGCCCACGAGCAGCACCGACATCACCTCGCCGGTGGACTCGTCGACCTGCAGGCGCAGCTCGGCGTCGCGGGGCGGGGGGAAGAGCAGGCTGCCCAGGTCGACCCACTCGCCCTCCTCGACGTCGACCTCGGCGACGTCGAAGGGACCCGCGTCGGGCAGCTCGCGCGACCGGGCCGGCGGCGCCTCGTCGACCGTCTCCCCGCCGGCGGTCGTCCCACCGGTCGTCTCGGCGGTCGTCTCGGGGGCCTCGGTCTCCTCGACCTCCCCGGCCCGCTTCTTCCGGCCGAACCTCACGATGCTGCGCCCTCCATGTCGGCGGTGAACCCTCCGGTCGAACCGTAGCCGCCGGTGCCGCGCACCGACCCGCCCAGGTCGTCGGTCTCCACGAACTCGGCGGTCTCGACGCGCTGCACCACCAGCTGCGCGATCCGGTCGCCGCGCCGCACGGTGAAGCCGTGCTCCCGGTCGGTGTTGAGCAGGCAGACCTGGATCTCCCCGCGGTAGCCCGCGTCGATGGTGCCGGGGGCGTTGACGATGGTGATGCCGTGCCGTGCGGCCAGGCCCGAGCGTGGGTGCACCAGGCCGACGTGGCCCTCCGGCAGCGCGAGGGCGAGACCGGTCGGGACCAGGGCGCGCTCCCCCGGCTCCAGGTGCCGCTCGACCGCGGCGTGCAGGTCGGCACCGGCGTCGCCGGGGTGGGCGTAGCTGGGCAGCGGCAGCTCGGGGTCGAGGCGCCGCACCGGGATCTGGACCATGGAGCGCGACCCTACCCGCGCCCGCGGTGGCCCCGGGTGACAGGCTGTGGCGCGTGGGCGAGGCGGCCGGCGGGCACTACAGCGAGCGGTTGTACGTGCCGCTCCGCTGGTGGGTGCAGGCGACGATGCTGCTCGCCACGCTCTTCCTCGCCTTCGTGGTCGCGATGCCGGCCTGGGCCGCCTTCGCCGCCACGGCGGCGCTGCTCGCCTGCGTGGTCGGGCTGCTCCTCTCGGTCGGCAGCGCCGTGGTGCGCGTCGTCGACGGGGAGCTGCAGGCCGGGCGCGCCCGCATCCCGGCCGCGCTGCTCGGCGAGCCGACCGCGCTCGACGCCGAGGCGACCCGGCGCGTGCACGGGGTGGAGGCCGACGCCCGCGCCTACCTGCTCACCCGCCCCTACCTCAAGCGTGCCGTGCGCGTGCCGGTGCTCGACCCGCGCGACCCGGCGCCGTACTGGCTGCTCTCGACGCGCCGCCCCCAGCGCCTGGCCGCCGCCATCGACGCCGCTCGTCGCACCGGGGTGGACTCGCCCTAGGGTTGGGTACACCCGGGGAGCCCCACCCCCGCAGGTCAGAGAGGAAGCCATGGCGAAGGACGCCCCCACGAAGAGCTCACCCAAGGACAGCTCCAAGGTCTGGACCGTCTTCTCCCTCGTCGCCGCCCTGCTGGGCGCGACGGTGGCGCGCAAGGCCCTCACGGCGTCCTGGCAGAAGGCGACGGGCAAGAACCCCCCGGCCAACCCCGCCGACCCCGACGTCGACCTCTGGGAGGCCGTGATGTGGGCCGCCGCGAGCGGCGCCGTCATCCAGCTCGTCCGGATGCTCGCCTCGCGCCGCGCCGCGGAGTACTACGCCCGCTCGACCGGGCACCTGCCGCCCGGGCTGGGCAAGGACGACCAGGACGCCTCGCGGGCCGACCCGGCGACCACCTGAGCCCTCGGCACCAGACGACGAAAGGGCCGCCTCCCGACCGGGAGGCGGCCCTTCGTCGTGTCGCCGCGCCTCAGGCGCAGTCGACGCAGATCAGCTTCTTCTCGTCGGCGAGCTGGCTGCGGTGGTGCACCAGGAAGCAGCTCATGCACGTGAACTCGTCGAGCTGCTTGGGCTTCACCTCGACCGCGAGCTCCTCGTGCGAGAGGTCGGCACCGGGCAGCTCGAAGGACTCGGCGGCCTCCGTCTCGTCCTCGTCGACCTTGCCGGAGTTCTTGTCGTGGCGACGAGCCTTCAGCTCCTCGAGGCTGTCTTCGTTCTGGTCCTCCTCGGTCTTGCGAGGGGCGTCGTAGTCGGTTGCCATGCTGCTTCTCCTGCTCCCAGAAAGTCTGTGCGTCCCGCGGGCGCCGGGGAGTGGCGGTCCCACCCTCCCCGAGCCTCGCTGCTCGGCCGTCCCTCGCGGTGACGGCGAGATTCTGCACCAGTCGGCCCCGTTGTGCACGTCCGAATCGGGCTTGCACCGCCGGTGGTGTCAGACCTCACGTCAACGTGCGGCCAGACCGATGTGTTCCCGTGCCCAAAGAGCCCGATCTCACACCCGCGGATCGGCGAAGCCGCTGGCCTCGACGACCTGCGCGAAGCCCCCGAAGATCGACTCCGGTGCGCAGCTGACGAGGTCGAGGTCGACCCCGGGCACGACCTCGAGGCGGGCCCCGGCCTCGCGCGCCACCAGCCCTCCCGCGGCGTGGTCCCACCAGTGCGGGCCCTCCTCGACGTAGGCGTCGAGGCTGCCGGAGGCGACGGCGCACAGGTCGAGCGCGCACGAGCCGTCGCGGCGAACGTCGCGCACCCGGGTGAGCAGCTCGGCGACGGCGCGACCCTGGCGGCTGCGCACGTCGGGCCGGTAGCTGAAGCCGGTGCCGACCAGCCAGCGCCCCGGGTCGGCTCCGGAGTCGCGCACCCGCAGCTCGCGACCGTCGAGACGGGCGCCACCGCCGCGCACCGCGTCGTACTCCCGGCCCAGCGCCGGGGCCACGACCACGCCCGCGACGACCTCGTCGTCGCGGGCCGCCGCGACCGAGACCGCCCAGTGCGGCAGGCCGTAGAGGAAGTTGACGGTGCCGTCGACGGGGTCGAGGACCCAGCGCACCCCCGAGGTGCCGACCACGTCGTCGCCCTCCTCGCCGCGGATGCCGTCGTCGGGACGGGCGGCGAGCAGGCGCTCGCGGAGCAGCTCCTCGGCCGCGCGGTCGGCCTGGGTCACCACGTCGGTCGGGCTCGACTTCGTGTCGGCGACCGACACCCCCTCCTCACGCATCCGCGCCGCCAGCGCACCGGCCTCGCGGGCGACGGTGCGGGCGAGCTCGAGCAGCTCGAGGTCCTCCGGCGAGGCCCCCGAGGTCGGGCCCGCCATCAGTCCGACCCGCACAGGGCGGGTCGCTCCCCGCGGGGGTTGGCGCAGCAGCCCGGCGAGCACACGTCCCACGACGGCTGCCCGGTGCTGACCCGGCGCGCGGGGTCCTCGCCACGCTCGGCGGCGGCCCGCTCCAGCAGCAGCTCGCGCACCATCGCGACGAAGCGCGGGTCGACGCCCGCGGTCGCCGCCCGGCTGCACGGGAGCCCCAGCTCGGCGGCGGTCTGCATCGCCTCGGTGTCGAGGTCGTAGATGACCTCCATGTGGTCGGAGACGAAGCCGATCGGCACCAGCACGGCGCCCGGGACCCCGCGCCGGTGCAGGGCCTCGAGGTGGTCGTTGACGTCGGGCTCGAGCCACGGCACCTGCGGCGGCCCGGAGCGCGAGCAGTAGACGAGCTCGTGGGGGTAGCGGTGGCCGGTCTCCTCGCGCACCCGCTCCACCACCTCCGCCGCGACCTGCCGGTGCTGGTCGACGTACGCCGACCGCGGCTCGACGGGCGGGCCGCTCGCGGCCGACATCGACTCCGGGATCGAGTGGGTCACGAAGACCAGGTGGCCGCCGTGCCGCGCCTCGTCGGGCAGCTCGGCGAGCGCCGCGAGCGTGGCGTCGACCGCGGGCTCCACGAAGCCGGGGTGGTTGTAGTAGTGCCGCAGCTTGTCCAGCCGCGGCCCCTCGCCACCCGCGCCACCGTCGTCGAGGCCGGCCATCGCGTCGGCGAGGTTCTCGCGGTACTGCCGGCAGCCGCTGTAGCTGGAGTAGGCGCTGGTCACCAGCACCGCGGCGCGGGTGATGCCGTCGGCACGCATCTCGGCGAGGACGTCGCCGAGGTAGGGGTCCCAGTTGCGGTTGCCCCAGTAGACGGGCAGGTCGACCCCGGCGCCGGCCAGGTCGGCGCGGAGCGCCTCGAGCAGCGCGCGGTTCTGGTCGTTGATGGGGCTGCGTCCCCCGAAGGAGTAGTAGTGCTCCCCCACCTCCTCCAGGCGCGCGTCGGGGATGTCCTTGCCGCGGGTGACGTTGCGCAGGAAGGGCACCACGTCCTCGGGCTTCTCGGGGCCGCCGAAGGAGACCAGGAGCAACGCGTCGTACGGGCTGGGGTCGGGCATGGGGCAAAGCCTAGGAGGCCGCCGTGGACGGCGTGCAGGCGAGCGGCGTGCGTCCCCCGGCGCCGCGCCGCGTGCGGGTTCTCCCGCAGGCTCCTAGAGTCGCCCCGATGCTCGCCTCCTACCGCCGGGTGCTGCGCCGTCCCGGTGCCGCGGCCTTCTCCGCGACCGGCCTGGTCGCCCGGCTCCCCGACTCGATGATGACGCTCGGCATCGTGCTGCTCGTGAGCGTGCTCACCGGCTCCTACGCGCTCGCCGGCCAGCTGAGCGCGGCGTACGTCGTGGGGACGGCGGCCTTCGCCGTGCCGCACGGCCGGCTGGCCGACGTCTTCGGGCAGCGCCGGGTGCTCCTCGTCGACGCCGTGGTCTTCGGCACCGCCTCGTCGGTGATGGTCGTCGCGATGACGCAGGGCTGGCCCGCGCCGTGGCCGCACCTGCTCGCCCTGGTGGCGGGCATGGCCAAGCCCCAGGCCGGCACCCTGGTGCGCTCGCGGTGGGCGCACCTGCTGGAGGAGGAGCGCGACCGGCACACGGCCTTCGCCGTCGAGGGCGTCGCCGACGAGGTCGTCTTCGTCACCGGGCCGGCGCTGGTGACGCTGCTGGCCACCAGCGTGGCGCCGCAGGCCGGGCTCGTCGTGGCGATCGTCGCGGGCACGCTCGGGGCCGCCGCCCTGGCGGCCCAGCGGCGCACCGAGCCGCCCGCGCACCGGCCGGACCGCGCGACCGGCCGGGCGGCGATGCCGTGGGGGCTGCTGCTGCCGCTGGCGCTCGGCGCGGTGGCGCTGGGGTCGCTCTTCGGCGCCCTCGAGGTCGCGACGGTGGCGGTCGCCGAGGGGGCGGGACGCACGGGCCTGGCCGGTCCGATGCTCGCGGCCTTCGCCCTGGGCAGCCTCGCGGCCGGGGTGTGGGCCGGCGCCATGGTCTTCCGGCGCACGCCGCTCGCCCGGGCCCGCCTGGGCATGACCCTGCTGGCGGTGGGCACGGTCGCGCTCCCGCTCCTCCCGGGGCTCGCCCTGCTGACCCTGGCGCTGCTGCTGACCGGGCTCGCCCTCGCGCCGACGCTGATCGCGCTCTTCTCGCTGATCCAGGCCACCGTGCCCGCCTCGCGGCTCAACGAGGCGATGGGCATCGTGTCGACCGGCATCGCGGCCGGGATCGCCCCCGGCGCCTGGGCGGCCGGGGTCGTGGCCGACGCGGCGGGCGGCTCGGCGGCGTTCTGGGTGTGCACCGCGTCGGCCGCGCTGGCCGCCCTCTCCGGGGTGCTGGTCCGCGTGCCGCGGGGTGCGCCCGCGCCGTAGAGTCGGGCGGTGAGCACGTGGACCAACTGGGCGGGGCTGGCGACGGCCCACCCGACCGCCGAGCGCCGTCCGCACGACGCCGACGAGGTCGTCGCCGCCGTGCGCGAGGCGCGCGAGCGGGGCCTGCGGGTCAAGATGCACGGCACCGGTCACTCCTTCACCGACATCGCCGTCACCGACGGCGTGATGCTGCACCCCGACTCGCTCAGCGGCATCACCGCGGTCGACCGCGGCGCCGGCACCGTGACCGTGCTCGCCGGCACCCCCCTGCACGTCGTGAACGAGGGGCTGGTCCGGCTCGGGCTCTCGCTGCACAACATGGGCGACGTGCAGGAGCAGACGGTGGCCGGGGCGATCTCCACCGGCACCCACGGCACCGGCGGCACGAAGGCCTCGCTGAGCCACCAGGTCCGCGCGCTCGAGCTCGTCGACGGCACCGGGCGGCTCCGCACGCTGAGCCCCGACAGCGACCCCGGGCTCTTCGAGGTCGCCCGCGTCGGCCTCGGTGCGCTGGGCGTGCTCACGTCGGTGACGCTGGAGGTCGAGGAGCTCTACACCCTGGCCGCCCGCGAGTGGCCCACCACGTGGGACGAGGTCGTCGACGGCTTCGAGGAGCTCGCGCTGGCCCACGACCACGTCGAGGTCTACTGGTGGCCGCACACCGACCGCCTCCTGGCCAAGGCCAACGACCGGACCACCGAGGCCCCCGAGCCCCTCTCGCGGGCCCGGGCGTGGTGGGACGACCGCTTCCTGGCCAACACCGTCTTCGGCGCCGCCCAGCGGCTGGGCAACCTGCGACCCGGGCTGGTGCGGCCGCTCAACCGGATCAGCGCCCGTGCGCTGGTCGAGCGGCGCTACCGCGACGTGCCCCACCGCGTCTTCACCAGCCCGCGGACGGTCCGCTTCCGCGAGATGGAGTACGCCCTGCCCCGCGACGCCGGCATGGCCGCCCTGGCGGAGGTGCGGCGCGTGCTCGAGCGCGGCGACCTGCGGGTCGGCTTCCCGGTGGAGGTCCGGCACGCCCCCGCCGACGACGTGCCGCTCTCACCGGCCCACGGCCGCGACACCGTCTACCTCGCCTTCCACGTCAACGCCGCCACCGACCACACGGCGTACTTCGGCGCCGTGGAGGAGGTCGCGCTGGCCCACGACGGCCGCCCCCACTGGGGCAAGCTGCACACCCGCACCGCCGCCGACCTCGCGCCGTCGTACGCCCGGTGGGACGACGTCCTGGCGGCGCGCGAGGCGCTCGACCCCGACCGCGTCTTCGGCAACGCCTACCTCACCCGGGTGCTGGGTCCCTGATCCGGGCGCGGGCGTGGGTAGGCTCGGCCCCCAGCACTCGGAGCAGGAGCAGGAGCAGATCATGGACAGCGCGCTGCGACCCCGCGACATCCAGGCGCGGATCAGGGGTGGCGAGACCGCCGAGTCGGTCGCCGAGGCCGCCGGCGTCCCGGTCGAGAAGATCATGCCCTACTGCTCCCCCGTGCTCGCCGAGCGCGCCCACGTCGCCCAGACCGCGCTGCGGGCCTCCGTGCGGCGCGGCACCGGCCCCGGTGGCGCCCGCACCCTGGGCGAGTCCGTCGACCGCTTCCTGGCCGCCCACGGCCTCCGCGAGGACGACGTGGCGTGGGACGCCTGGCGGCGCGCCGACGGCCGCTGGGCGCTGACGGCGGAGGTCGAGGCCGGCGACCGGCCGCACCGCGCCGAGTTCACCCTCGACGTCGCCGGACGCTACGTCGTGGCCGGCAACGACGACGCCCGGCTGCTGACCGGCGAGCTGAGCCCCGGCGAGCCCGACGCTCCCTCCCGGGGGCTCACCGCGCTCGCCGGCGGCTACGCCGACGTGCCCTTCGCCCCCGACAACCTCGGTGACGACGCCCTCGAGCTGGTGCGTGACCCCCGGCCCACGCGTCCCGCGCCGCAGCCCGCCGCGCCGGACCCCGCGGTGCTCCCCGAGGCCGACCCCGTCGCCGCGACGGGCCCCCACCCCGACGACCAGCCCGACGAACAGCCCGACGAGGCAACCATCGAGGTCGCGGCCGACCCCGCGCAGTCGGCCGGCGACGAGGG
>JBQGFI010000403.1:0-2523 GCA_052040065.1 Marmoricola sp. | reverse complement strand
GTAGCCGCCGGCGACGCCGACCACGCTGACCATGCCGTTGAGGAAGACCGCGATCAGCATGCAGGCGAGCACGCGCGGCACCACGAGGCGCTGGATCGGGTCGATGCCCAGCACCATCATCGCGTCGAGCTCCTCGCGGATCTTGCGCGCCCCGAGGTCGGCCGCGATCGCCGAGCCGCCCGCGCCGGCGATGAGCAGCGCCGTGCCGATGGGCGCCGCCTGCTGCACGACCGCCAGCACCGAGGCCGAGCCCGTGAAGGACTGCGCCCCGAACTGCTTGATCAACCCACCCACCTGGAGCGCGATGACCGCGCCGAAGGGGATCGCGACCAGCGCCGTCGGCACGATGGTGACCGAGGCGATGAACCACGCCTGCTGGATGAACTCGCGCAGCTGGAAGGGTCGCCGGAAGAGCTGGCGGCAGACGTCGAGGAAGAAGGCGAAGAGCTTCCCCGAGGTGCCGATCGGCTGCAGCACGCGGCTCGCGGTGAGAGTGGCCATGCGCGCGTCAGCTGCCCGTCGTCATCGTCATGTTCTCCTCGAACGAGCCGGGCGGCGGCGTCACGCCGTTCTCCTCGCACCAGGCACCGGGGTCGCGCTGGCTGCGGCGGGGCTGTCCGTTGGAGGGCTCGAGCTGCAGCGGGATCGGCGGCAGCGGCGGCAGCTCCATGTCCTTCTCGGCCTCGAGCTCGTCGGCGTCCTTCTCCTCCGACATGCCGATCGGCCCCACCACCTGGGCGTTGAGGAACTGCCGGACGACCGGCTCCTCCGAGGACAGCAGCATCTCGCGGGGACCGAACATGGCCAGGTGCTTGTGGTAGAGCAGGCCGATGTTGTCGGGCACCGTGCGCGCGGTGTTGATGTCGTGGGTGACGATGAGGAAGGTCGCGTCGATCTGGGCGTTGAGGTCGACGATGAGCTGGTTGAGGAACGAGGTGCGCACCGGGTCGAGACCGGAGTCGGGCTCGTCGAAGAGCACGATCTCGGGGTCGAGCACCAGCGCCCGCGCCAGCCCGGCACGCTTGCGCATGCCGCCGGAGATCTCGCCGGGGAGCTTGTCCTCGGTGCCGAGCAGGCCCGTCAGGTCGAGCTTCTCCATGACGATGTCGCGGATCTCCGACTCCGACTTCTTGGTGTGCTCGCGCAGCGGGAAGGCGATGTTGTCGTAGAGGTTCATGGAGCCGAACATCGCGCCGTCCTGGAACAGCACGCCGAAGAGCTTGCGGATCTCGTAGAGCTCGCGCTCGGGGCACGAGGCGATGTCGACGCCCTCGATGATCACCTCGCCACGGTCGGGCTTGAGCAGCCCGATGATGGTCTTGAGGAGCACGGACTTGCCCGTGCCGGACGGGCCGAGCATCACGCAGATCTCGCCGGCGGGGACCGTCAGCGTGACGTCGCCCCAGATCAGCTGGTTGCCGAAGCTCTTGGTGAGGTTCCTGATGTCGATCTCGACGCCCACCGGCCTCGCCTCCCTCGGTCATCCTCGTCTGCCGCCCGGGCGCGGCTCGGTGCCGCGGCGCCCGGACGGACGCGGTCCTCCCCCGACTGCGCGTACCAACGAGTAGGTCGGGACCAAGTTACGGCGGATCGACCCCCGCGTCAGCGAGATGCCACAGTCGCTCCCCCGACCTGGTGCACCGTCGGAGGACAGTTGTACACCGGAACCTGGTCCGGACGCACGACCGCCCCGGACCGACGTGCGGTCCGGGGCGGTGCGGGTGAGCCCGGGGGCTCGGGTGACTCAGGAGGTCACTTGAGCTCGACGCTGGCGCCGGCGCCCTCGAGGGACTCCTTGGCCTTCTCGGCGGTCTCCTTGTTGACCTTCTCCAGGACGGCCTTGGGGGCGGACTCGACCAGGTCCTTGGCCTCCTTGAGACCGAGGCTGGTGAGCGCGCGCACCTCCTTGATGACGTTGATCTTCTTGTCACCGGCGGCGGTGAGGACGACGTCGAACTCGTCCTGCTCCGCGGCCTCCTCGGGGGCGGCGCCGCCGCCCGCGGCGGCAGGGGCGGCCGCGGCGACCGGAGCGGCCGCGGTGACGCCGAAGGTGTCCTCGAACTGCTTCACGAACTCGCTGAGCTCCAGGAGGGTCATCTCCTTGAAAGCGTCGAGCAGCTCGTCGGTGCTGAGCTTCGCCATGGTGGCGTTCCTTTCTGTTGCTGCCACGGCTCGCGCCGTGTCATGCGGATGTCAGGCCTCGGTGCTCTCGGTGGCCTCGGGCTGCTCCTCCGACGCGGGCGCGTCGTCGGCTGCGGCGTCGGCCACGGGGGCCTCCGCCGCGGTGTCCTCGGCCGGGGCGGCCGGCTCGCCGGCCCCACCCTGGAGGATCGAGGGGTCCTCGGCGGCCTTCTCCTGCAGCGCGGCCGCGAGGCGGGCGGTCTGCTGGAGCGGGGCGTTGAGGAGGTAGACGGCGTTGCTGAGCGACGCGAGCATCGCGCCGGCCATCTTGCCCAGGAGGACCTCACGGCTCTCCAGGTCAGCCAGCTTCGCGATCTCGGCGGCCTCCATGGGCGCGCCGTC
>JBQGFI010000402.1:0-2649 GCA_052040065.1 Marmoricola sp. | reverse complement strand
GCCGTCCGCACCGGCCGGTGGCTCGCGGTCGGGTCGGTCTCGGGCGCCGCCGCGCTCACCTGGGCCGTGGTGAACGTCCCCGTGCTCGTGCTGGCCGCCGACGGCTGGCGCGCCTACTGGCAGGCGCAGTGGGCGGCGCCCGCCGGGTACGGCTCGCTGTGGCTGCTGCCGAGGCTGGTCTCGGACGAGGTCGGCTCCGGGTCGCTGCCGCCGCTGCCCACCTGGGTGTCGTTCGTGGGCCTCGGCCTGGTGGTCGTCGTCGGCGTCGTCTGGGCGCTGCTGCCCCGCGACCTGCGCGAGGACCTGCGTCCCGGCGGGCCCTGGGTCGTGGTGCCCCTGGCGCTGGCCCTGGTGGTGCTGCCCCCGCTGCTGGTGCGGTTCGGCTCGGGCGTGCTCGGGCGCGCCGCCGGCCTGCGGATGGAGGGCTCGGTGCGCTGGTGGGCGCTCGCGGCCACCGTCGCCGTGCTCGTGGCCGTCGCGCTGTTCGTGCTGTCGGCCCCGCGGCGTCCCCGGCTGCCGGTGGTGGTGCTGCTGCTCGTGCTCGGTGTGCTGGCCGTGGCGCCCACCGTCCCCGTCCAGGCCGGGCTGTGGGTGCTGCCCTTCGCGGCGCTCGCGGTGCCCCGCTGGCGCGACCTGCTCGCGTGGGGAGCCGTGGAGGCCGCGTACGCCACCGGCACCTGGCTCTACCTGTACGGCCTGTCGGTCGAGAACCGCGGCCTGCCGCCGTGGGCGTACGCGCTGCTCGTCGTGCTGCGGTTCGCGGCCTGCGGGTGGCTGGCCCACCGCGCGGTCTCGCTGTCGCGCCAGCCGCAGGACGACGTCGTCCGCGCGGGGCCCGGGCACGACGACGACCCCGCCGCCGGCGACCTCGAGGACGCCCCCGACGCGCTGGTCGTGACCTTCGCCGGGGACCGGTAGACTGGCTCCTCGGGCACCCCCGCGGGTGCCCGCTCCGCCGTCCGGACCGTCCCCACCCGGGGCCGGCGCGGACCCGGAGCGACGCACGACCCTCCTGCCACGGAGAGACCGTGGCCGCCCAGTCCAGAGGAGGTGGGTTTCCGCATGCGTCACTACGAGATGATGATCATCCTCGACCCCGAGCTCGAGGAGCGCACCGTCGCCCCGTCGCTCGACAAGTTCCTCGACGTCGTCCGCAAGGGCGGTGGCTCCGTCGACAACGTCGACATCTGGGGCAAGCGCCGGCTGGCCTACGACATCGCGAAGAAGTCCGAGGGCATCTACGCGGTCGTCGACATGCAGGCCACGCCCGACGTCGCCAAGGAGCTGGACCGCCAGCTCAACCTGAACGAGTCCGTCCTGCGCACCAAGGTCCTCCGTCCCGAGGCCCGCTGAGATGGCCGGCGACACCGTCATCACCGTCATCGGCAACCTCACCGCCGACCCGGAGCTGCGGTTCACCCCGTCCGGTGCCGCGGTCGCCAACTTCACCGTCGCGTCCACGCCGCGCACCTTCGACCGGCAGACGAACGAGTGGAAGGACGGCGAGGCGCTCTTCCTGCGCTGCGCCATCTGGCGCGAGGCGGCCGAGAACGTCGCCGAGTCCCTCACCCGGGGTGCTCGCGTGATCGTGTCCGGCCGGCTGAAGCAGCGCTCCTTCGAGACGAAGGAGGGCGAGAAGCGCACCGTCGTCGAGCTCGACGTCGACGAGATCGGCCCGTCCCTGCGCTACGCCACCGCGAAGGTCACCAAGGCCTCCCGCGGCGGGGGTGGCGGTGGCGGCGGCTGGTCCGGCGGCGGCCAGCAGGGCGGCGGTGGTGGCGGCCAGCAGGGCGGCGGCGGCTGGGGCCAGCAGGGCGGCCAGGGCGGTCAGCAGAACGACCCCTGGGCCACCGGCCCCTCCGGCGGCGGCGGCTTCGGCGGCAACCGCGACGACGAGCCCCCGTTCTGACGGCTCGCACCAACTGACAGACGATCCACCCCATCCCGGGTCCTCGGCAGGACCCGGGCTCCCCAAGGAGGAGCACCACGATGGCCAAGCCGGCACTCCGGAAGCCCAAGAAGAAGCAGAACCCGCTCAAGGCGGCCAAGATCGACTACATCGACTACAAGGACACCGCGCTGCTGCGCAAGTTCGTGTCCGACCGGGGCAAGATCCGCGCCCGGCGCGTGACCGGTGTGTCGGTGCAGCAGCAGCGCCAGCTCGCCAAGGCGATCAAGAACGCCCGCGAGATGGCCCTGCTGCCCTACTCGAGCTCGGCTCGCTGAGGAAGGGGACCGACATGAAGCTCATCCTCACCCAGGAGGTCACCGGCCTCGGCACGCCCGGTGACGTCGTCGAGGTCAAGGACGGCTACGGCCGCAACTACCTCGTCCCCCGCGGTCTGGCCACGGCCTGGACCAAGGGCGGCCAGAAGCAGGTCGACTCGATCCGCGCCGCGCGCAGCAAGCGCGAGATCGCCGACGTCGAGACCGCCAAGTCGGTGAAGGCCTCCCTCGAGGCCAAGCCGGTGCGGCTCAAGGTCAACGCCGGCGCCACCGGCCGCCTGTTCGGTGCCGTCACCACCGGTGACGTCGCCGACGCCGTCCAGGCGACCACCGGCACCTCGGTCGACCGCCGCAAGGTCGAGATCGGCAACCCGATCAAGGCCGTCGGCCAGTACAAGGTCTCGGTGCGCCTGCACCCCGAGG
>JBQGFI010000401.1:0-10763 GCA_052040065.1 Marmoricola sp. | reverse complement strand
TCGTCCTCGCCGGGCACCCGGGTCTGCGCGACGCTCGGGCCGGTGTCGCCGCGGGCGGCGACGACGAAGAGCGTCGCCCCGGTGACCTTCACGCCGTAGGCCAGCGCGTCGGCCGGGCCGCTGGTGCCGGGGAACGCCGGGCACAGCGCCGGGTGGGTGTTGAGCACCCGGTGCGGGAAGCGCGCGAGCAGCTCCTCGCCCACGAGCTTCATGAAGCCGGCGAGCACCACCACGTCGGGGGTGTACGACGCGACGCTCGCCGCGAGCGCGGCGTCCCACTCCTCGCGGGTCGCGTGGTCGCGCAGCCGGTGGACGAAGGTCGGCACACCGGCGCGCTCGGCCCGGGCGAGACCCTCGACGCCCTCGCGGTCGGCTCCCACGGCGACCACCTCGGCGCCGTACGCCGGGTCGGCGGCCGCGTCGAGCAGCGCCTGGAGGTTGGTGCCACCGCCCGAGACGAGGACGACGAGGCGGCACGGCACGGGCGACAGGCTACTGCGGACCGGCGCGACGTACCGCCCCGCCCATCCGCCGTCAGGAGTGACGTGCGCGGCGCCGGTCGAGCCAGGCGACGGCGCTGCCCCCCAGCAGCCCGGCCAGGCTCATCGTGCCGACCGCGAAGACGGCCACGTCCCAGATCGGCGGCCCGACGTCGGCCAGCCGGCCGGTGCCGACGGGCCCACTCGCCAGGGCCGCCAGCACGACCAGCAGCACCCCGGCCAGCGCGCCGCTGCCGAAGCCGCGCAGCGCGGCGGAGTCGGCGCTGAGCACGCCGTAGGCGCGCTGTGCGCGACCGGCACCCACGAGCGCGGCGACCACGGGCACCGCGACCACGCCCAGCAGCCAGGAGGGGGTCGGGCCCTCGTCGGGCAGCGCCGCCAGCAGCGGGAAGGCCGGCACCGGGCCGAGGACGACGGCGGTCGGCGAGACGACGGTGCCGGTGCCCACGAGGAAGCCGGGGCCGAGCAGGTAGGAGGCGGCGTAGACCACGGCGTTGGGCAGGAGCAGGAGCGTGGCCGCGCCGTAGGCGACCTGGTCGGTGGTCTCGAGCCGGAGCGCGGCCAGCACCGCGAGCGCGTCGTTGACGCCGAAGCCGATGGCCGCGGCGAGCAGCGTGGTCGCGGCCACGAGCAGCAGCCCGACGCTGAGGAGGGCGCCGTGGGCCACGGCGCGCACCCACCCCGGCACCCGCGCGAGCAGGGGCTCCCAGCGCCCGGCGCCACGGGCGAGCCCGAGGCCCCCCGCGAGGCCGCCGACGAGCAGCGAGCCCGCCACGGCGCGCGGGATGCTGGCGCTCACGGCGTCGGTGCCGGCGAGCACGCAGACCAGCACGACGAGCACCATGTAGACCCCGGCGAAGACGGTGGTGGCCTGCAGCAGCACGCGGTCGTCGGTGGTGGCGCGCGCGGTCCGCCCGGCGCGGCGGGCGAGCCGGTGCGCGACCGCGAGCAGCCCCGCGGTCACCGCCAGCGGGACCAGGCCGACGGGGATGCCCCCGATGCTGAGCGTGGCGCCGTGCCCGAGCAGCCACACCTGCGTGGCGGCGCCGAGCGCGGCGGTGGTGCTGCCGTAGGCGCCGGCCTCGGCGAGGTACCAGCCGACCAGCCCGAGCGCCATCGCCACGAGGAGGCCGGTGGCCACGGCACCGCAGGCCGCGAGGGCGGCGGCGCCGGCGAGCGTGCGCTCCTCCTCGCCCCGCACCCACGCCACGGCGCGCGCCGCACGACCGCGCCGCGGGGGACGCTCGGGTCGGCCGGTGCCGGTGCTGGGACGGCTCGCGAGGTCAGTCATCGCGCTCCATCCTGACCGAGCCACGGCCGCCTGGCGGTGAGCCACGCGGAGGGTCGGCCAGGTAGCGTGGTGCGTCGTGCCGCGGTCCCAGCCAGCGGGCGCAGCCCCAGACGGTCGCTCGGGAGAGCCGTCGGGCCCGCCCCCCTCCACCGCAGCCCCCGACTTCGACGAGGTCTACCGCGCGGGTCGGCGTCGGCTGCTGCTGCAGGCCTACCTGCTCACCGGCGACCTCGCGGCCTCGCGGTCGGCGGTCCGCGACGCCTACGTGGCCGCCGCCCAGCGCTGGCGCACCGTCGGCGGCCTGGCGGACCCCGAGGAGTGGGTGCGCGCCCGCGCCTGGTCGCAGGCCCAGCGCCGTCACGTCGGCCGGCGCCGCCACCGCGACCAGGGCCTCGACGACCACCAGACCGCCGTGCTGCGCGCCGTGCTCTCGCTGCCCGACCGCTACCGGCGCACGTTGCTGCTGGTGCACCTCGCCGGGCTCGACCACGGCGACGTCGCCCGCGAGCTCGGTCTGCCGCCGGCGCGCGTCGCCACCCTGCTCGAGCGGGCCCGCACCCGGCTCCGCCGCCGGGTGGGCCTCGCCCCCGCCCCCGTCGAGGAGCCCGTCGGTGTCTCCGTCGGTGCCCCCGTCGAGGACCCCGTCGGGGCGGACCCCGTGGTCACCGACGCGCTGCAGTCGCTCACCCCCGTCGTCGACGCGGTCGCGCTGCCGGCGGCCGAGCAGCTGCGCCGGCAGGGGGCCTCGCGGGCCCGACGACGGGTCGTCAGCGGCGTGGTGGCGGCGGTCGTGGTGACCCTGCTCGGCGGCTTCCTGGTGGTGCAGCCCGGCTCGGCCGACCGGAGCGAGCCCACCGGCCCCGCGGCGCGGCCCGTCACCGAGGAGATGCTGCTGCGCGCCGGCGACGTCGCCTCGCTCGACCGCGACCAGCGCTGGCGCGAGGTCGGCACCAGCGACAACACCGACGGCGACGGGATCAACACCGTGTGCCAGTCGAGCCGCTTCGCCGACCCCGAGGGCGAGGGCACGCTGGTGCGCAGCTTCGCCTCGTCCGGCGAGCCGCGTCGCACCCTGCTGCAGACCGTCGAGGTCTCCAGCACCGCGGCGGCCGCCCGCGCGGCGTACGCCACCACGCTGGGGTGGTTCGCCGGCTGCAGCCAGGCCCGGCTGCAGCTGCTCGACAGCTACCGCGTCGCGGGTCTGGGTGCCCGCGCCGAGGTGCTGCGGCTCCGGCTGCCCACCGAGGACGGCCGTCCCCGCAGCTACGTCGTCGGGCTGACGCGCAGCGACCGGATCACGATCTCCACCGTCGCCGAGACCCGCGGCGGCGCCTCGGTGCAGGTACGCCGCGCCGCGGCGCTGCTGGAGCGCAGCGTCAAGCGGCTCTGCGAGTCCGACCCCGCCGGCGGGTGCCCGGTGAGCACCGAGGTCCGACGGGTGCTGCCGCCGCCCTCCGGGGAGGCACCCGGCACCCTGGCCGCGGCCGACCTGCCCCCCGTGGGTCGCGTCAACCGGCCCTGGGTAGGCACCCGGCCGGCCCTGGCGCAGCCGGGTGACGCCGCCACCAGCTGCGACCGCACCCGCTTCCGGCGTGCCGGCGCCCCGCGCGCCACCAGCCGCACCTACGTCATCCCCCAGGCCGACCTGCCGCCCCGCTTCGGCGTCACGCAGACCGTCGGCACCTTCCGCGACGAGCGCCGCGCCCGCGCGCTGGTCGACGACGTCGTCGCCGCGATGGCCGCCTGCGAGGACGACGACCTCGCGGCGTCCGTCGGCCAGGAGCAGGAGGTGCGCGACGGCTTCCGCGGCTCCACCGTCGCGATCTGGCGGCTCGACCGCGAGCTGGAGGAGGACCGCAGCATCGGGTACTGGATGGGCGTCGCCCGCGTGGGCCGCCACGCCACGCAGGTGCTCTTCACCCCCTCCGGAGACGCCGACATGGACCAGGACACCTTCCGCGCCGTCGTCAACCGCGCCCGCGACCGTCTGCTCGAGCTCCGGAGCGGCCGGTGAGCCGGGCCGGCTTCGAGGTGCCCGAGGGCCTGGTCTACCTCGACGGCAACTCCCTGGGCGCGCTCCCCCACGGCGTCGCCGAGCGCGTCGCCGACGTGGTCCGCCAGGAGTGGGGTCACGGCCTGATCCGCTCGTGGAACGACGCGGGCTGGATCCACCTCGTACGCCGTGTGGCCGACCGGATCGCGCCGCTCCTCGGCGTGACCGGACGCGACCTGCACCTGGGTGACAGCACCTCGGTGAGCCTCTTCAAGCTGCTGGTCGCCGCCGCCCGGCTGCGGCCCGACCGCCGGGTGCTCGTCCTGGAGCCGACCACCTTCCCCACCGACGGCTACGTCGCCGCCGGGGTGGCCGACCTGCTCGGCCTCGAGCTGCGCTGGTGCGACCCGAGCGACCCGCTGGCGGCCGTCGACGACGACGTCGCGGTGGTGTGCCTGACCCACGTCGACTTCCGCACCGGCGCGATGTACGACCTCCCCGGCATCACCGCGGCCGTCCGCGAGCGCGGCGCGCTGGTGCTGTGGGACCTGTGCCACTCCGCCGGCGCCGTGCCGGTCGACCTGGAGGCCGCCGGCGCCGACCTCGCGGTCGGCTGCACCAACAAGTACCACAACGGCGGCCCCGGCTCCCCCGCCTACCAGTGGGTCGCGCCGCGCCACCAGGAGGCCGCCCGCCAGCCCATCACCGGCTGGTTCGGCCACGCCACGCCCTTCGCGATGGCCCGCGACTACGTCCCGCGGCCGGGCGTCGGCTCCTTCGCGTCGGGCACGCCGCCGGTGCTCGCGCTGTCGGCGCTGGAGGCCTCCCTGGAGGCCTTCGAGGGCGTCGAGGTCGCCGAGCTGCGCCGCCGCTCGCTCGCGCTCACCGACCGCTTCGTCGTGGGCCTCGACCGGCTCGGCCTCGAGGTGGTCACCCCCCGCGAGCACGCCCGCCGCGGCAGCCAGGTCTCCTTCCGCCACGAGCACGCGTACGCCGTCGTCCAGGCGCTGATCGCCCGCGACGTGGTGGGCGACTTCCGCGACCCCGACATCGCCCGCTTCGGCTTCGCCCCGCTCTACAACACCTCCGACGACGTCGACCTGGCGCTGGAGCGGCTCGCCCTGGTGCTCGAGCACGAGGAGCACCTCGACCCGGCGTACGCCGAGCGCAACGCCGTCACCTGAGCCGCGTCGCCCCCGGGACGCACGAGCGGGCCGCCGCCCGGAGGCGACGGCCCGCTCGCGGGAGGTGTCGGGTCAGCGCTGCTGCAGGATCTCCCGCATCAGCTGGGCGGTCTCGGACGGCGTCTTGCCGACCTTGACGCCCACGGCCTCGAGGGCCTCCTTCTTGGCCTGCGCGGTGCCCGAGGAGCCGGAGACGATGGCGCCGGCGTGGCCCATCGTCTTGCCCTCGGGGGCCGTGAAGCCGGCGACGTAGCCGACGACCGGCTTGGTCACGTGGTCCTTGATGTACGCCGCCGCGCGCTCCTCGGCGTCGCCGCCGATCTCGCCGATCATCACGATGGCCTCGGTCTCCGGGTCGTTCTCGAAGGCCTCGAGGGCGTCGATGTGGGAGGTGCCGACGATCGGGTCGCCGCCGATGCCGATGGCGGTCGAGAAGCCGAAGTCCTTCAGCTCGAACATCCTCTGGTAGGTCAGCGTGCCCGACTTCGAGACCAGGCCGATCGGCCCCTTGCCCGCGATCGTGTGGGGCGTGATGCCGGCCAGCGACTCCTCGGGGGTGATGATCCCCGGGCAGTTGGGGCCGATCATCCGGGTGCTCTTGCCCTCGAGGTAGGCCCACACCTCGGCGGAGTCCTGCACCGGCACGCCCTCGGTGATGACGACCAGCAGGTCGATGCCCGCGTCGATCGCCTCGAGGCAGGCGTCCTTGGTGAAGGCGGGCGGCACGAAGACGACCGACACGTTGGCGCGGGTCTCGGCCATCGCCTCCTTGACGCTGCCGAAGACGGGCAGGGTCTTGCCGCCCAGCTCGACCTCGGTGCCGGCCTTGCGGGCGTTGACGCCGCCCACGATGTCGCTGCCGGCCTCGACCATGAGGGTGGTGTGCTTCGAGCCCATCCCACCGGTCATGCCCTGGACGATGATCTTGGAGTTCTTGTCGAGGTAGATGCTCATTGTCTCTCTCCGCCCTCAGCCGTTCGCCAGCTCGGCGGCCTTGTCGGCCGCGCCGTCCATCGTGTCGACCTGCGTGACCAGCGGGTGGTCGAGCTCGTCGAGGATGGCCCGGCCCTTGTCGACGTTGTTGCCGTCGAGGCGCACGACCAGGGGCTTGGTGGCGGAGTCGCCCAGGATCTCCAGGGCGCCCTTGATGCCGCTGGCGACCTCGTCGCAGGAGGTGATCCCCCCGAAGACGTTGACGAAGACGCTCTTGACCTGCTCGTCGCCGAGGATGACGTCGAGGCCGTCGGCCATCACCTGGGCGTTGGCGCCGCCGCCGATGTCGAGGAAGTTGGCCGGCGTGACGCCGCCGTGACGCTCGCCGGCGTACGCGACGACGTCGAGGGTCGACATGACCAGCCCGGCGCCGTTGCCGATGATGCCGACCTGGCCGTCGAGCTTGACGTAGTTCAGGCCCTTGTCCTTGGCCTTGGACTCCAGCGGGTCGGCCTCCTCGCGGATCTCGAACGCCGCGTGGTCCTCGTGGCGGAACTCGGCGTTCTCGTCGAGGGACACCTTGCCGTCGAGTGCCTCGAGCTTGTCGCCCTCGAGCCGCGCGAGCGGGTTGACCTCGACGAGGGTCGCGTCCTCCTCCACGAAGACGGCCCACAGCCGCTGCACCATCTCGATCGCCTGGTCGCGCAGCTCGGCGGGGAAGCCGGCCTCGTCGACGATGGCCTCGGCCTTCGCGGCGTCGACGCCCGTGGCGGGCGAGACGGGGATCTTCTTGACGGCGTCGGGGTTGGTCTTGGCGACCTCCTCGATCTCCACGCCGCCCTCGACCGAGGCGATGCACAGGTAGGACCGGTTGGACCGGTCGAGCAGGAAGGAGAAGTAGTACTCCTCCACCGGCGGCGTCGCGGGGGTCACCAGGACACGGTTGACCGGCAGGTCCTTGATCGTCAGCGCGAGGATGTCGCTCGCGTGCGAGAAGGCCTCCTCAGGCGTCTTGGCGAGCTTGACGCCGCCCGCCTTGCCGCGACCACCGGCCTTGACCTGCGCCTTGACGACGGTGACGCCGCCGAGCTGCTCGGCAGCCGCGCGCGCCTCCTCGGCCGTCTCGACGACGACGCCGAGCGTCGTGGTCACACCATGCTTGGCGAAGAGCTCCTTCGCCTGGTACTCCATCAGGTCCACGGACGACCGCTCCTTGAAGGTCTCGACTGCGCTGTGCGCCGCGGGACCCGGATCGGTGCCGCCCCGGCGCCTCGGCCCGACCATAGACGGGTTCGCGAGGTTACCGCGACGTAGGGTGCCGCCATGAGCGTGACCGAGACGCACGTCACAGCCTCGGGCACCCCTCCGGTCACCCTCCGGGTGCGCGAGCACGGCCCCCGCAGCGGGTCGCCGCACGTGCTGCTCCTGCACGGCTACCCCGACGACCTGTCGCTGTGGGACGGCGTGGTCGCGGCGCTCCCCCGCGACTGGCACGTCGTCACCGTCGACAACCGCGGCGCGGGCGGCTCGACGCGCCCGTCGGGCACGGCGGCGTACGCCGTCGACGAGCTCGTGGAGGACGTCGCCGCCGTGGTCGCCGCCACGGTGCCGCCCGGTGAGCCGGTGCACCTCGTCGGCCACGACTGGGGTGCCGTGACCGGGTGGCAGGTGGTGGCCGCCGCCACGTGGGACCCCCGCTTCGACCAGGTGGCGTCGTACACCGCGGTGAGCGGGATCTGCCTGGACCACGTGCGCACCCGCGGCGCGACCTGGCGCGGTCGTCGCCGGCTCCTGCCCCAGCTGCTGCACTCCTGGTACGTCGCGCTCTTCTGCCTGCCGCGGCTGCCCGAGCTGCTGTGGCGCCGGGGCCAGTGGCTGCTGCGGCGGGTGGCCCGCCGGCTCGACCCGACCAGCGACCTGCTCCCGTGGGGCCGGCCGCTGGTGGACGACGCCGTGACGGGCCTCGCGCTCTACCGCGCGCTGGCGCGCACGCCCCGGCCGGTGGCCCACTGGCGCACCTCGCTGCCGGTGCTCGTCGTGCACGGGCGGCACGACGGCTTCCTCACGCTGGCAGCCCAGGACGGGCTCGAGGCCCGCTGCCGCCGGCTGGTGCGCGTGGCCCTCGACACCGGCCACTGGGTGCCGCGCAGCGAGCCCGCGACCCTGGCGCGGCTGGTGCGCGAGCACGTCGTCGCCGTGACTACTGCGGGGCCTCCAGGGCCTGCTCCTGCTCGCGCACCCAGGAGGTGATCTCGCCGGTCGTCGCGCCGGGGGTGAAGATCCGCGCGACGCCGAGCTCGGCGAGGGGCGCGAGGTCCTCCTCGGGCACGATGCCGCCGCCGAAGACCACGATGTCGCCGGCCTCGCGCTCGGCGAGCAGCTCGGTGAGGCGCCGGAAGAGCGTCATGTGGGCGCCGGAGAGGACCGAGAGGCCGATCATGTCGGCGTCCTCCTGCAGCGCCGTCTCGACGATCTGCTCGGGGGTCTGGTGGAGCCCGGTGTAGACGACCTCGTGCCCGGCGTCGCGCAGCGCCCGCGCGACGACCTTGGCGCCACGGTCGTGCCCGTCGAGCCCGGGCTTGGCCACCACGATGCGCAGCATGGGTCCGACCCTATCGTCCGTGAGGTTTACCTCACACGCGCACGGGGGAGGCTGCGCTGCGTCCACAGCGGAGCTCGGGCTCGATTTGCGTCTCGGCGCTGCCTCGTTATCGTGGCTCGTCGGTCGGGGGGCGCACGTGTGCACGACCTGACCCATCCCCTGACACCTTCGAGGACGACTCTTCCATGGGCCATCACCGGGCAGACCACCGCGCCGTGCGCGGACTCCCGTCGGCGACCCGCGCTCCCGCGCAGCCCGGTCGCCACTCCGCGTCGCCGAGCGCCGTCGTACGGCCGCAGCGGACCCGTACCCGGATCCTCGGCGCCGTACCCACCCTCTTCGGTGTCGCCGTGCTCGCCGTGGCCGGCACCGGCGCCGTCGGCACCTCCTCCGGTGCCGACCTGCCGCAGGGCGTCTCGGCAGCCGTTGCCGCCGCTCCGGCGGGCTCGGGCTCGGAGGCCGCCGAGAGCCAGCCGGCCGAGGGCCAGGAGATCGTGATCGACCTCGAGGAGCGCGAGGCCGCGATCAGCCGTGACTCCCAGCGCCAGGCGCTGCAGGACGCCGCCGACGCCGAGCTGGTGCAGGCGGCCGAGGAGCAGGCCGTCGAGCGCAACGCGACGCTGAAGTCGCTCGCCAAGGCGACCGAGCAGCGCGCCAGCCAGCTGCGCGCCAACCAGTGGACCCTCCCCACCTCCAACTACCGGCTGACCGCCCGCTTCGGCCAGTCCGGCGGCTACTGGTCGAGCAACCACACCGGTCTCGACTTCGCTGCCCCCTCCGGCACGCCGATCGTCGCCACCGCCGCCGGCCAGGTCACCGAGACCGGCTACGACGGCTCCTACGGCAACAAGACGGTCGTCACCCTCTCCGACGGCACCGAGATCTGGTACTGCCACCAGACCACCATCGACGTCCAGGTCGGCCAGCAGGTCGGCTCCGGCCAGCAGATCGGCACCGTCGGCTCCACCGGCAACTCCACCGGACCGCACCTCCACCTCGAGGTCCGCCCCGGCGGCGGCGACCCCGTCGACCCCTACCAGGCCCTCGTCGTCAACGGCCTCACCCCGTAGACCCCACTCCCCCCGCGCACTCGTGGAGGTCCCGCAACGACTCCCGGGTGGTCGAGGAGGTTGCGCAGCAGTTCCCGTGTGGTCGAGGAGGTTGCGCAGCAATTCCCGGGTGGTCGAGGAGGTTGCGCAGCAACCGTCTCGAGACCCCCGTACGCCGCCCACCCACCGGTCGCCGGGTCCCTGAGGTGCGAGCGCACCGCCCTTCGGGTCCCTGAGGTGCGAGCGCCAGCGAGCCTCGAAGGGCCCGACACCCCACCCGAGAAGTTCTCCACAGATCTCGAACACATGTTCTATTGACGCTTGCGCGGCAATAGAATCCATGCATGGAGCCCAGCCCCCACCTCCCCAAGCGACAGGTCCTCGACGTCATGGTCGAGGCCCGCGCCGACGAGCAGGAGGCCCAGGTCCGCCAGCTGCGACTCGCGCTGCAGTGGGCGCTGCTCCACCCCGCCGCCGAGGGTGCCGCGTACGCCGGCTGGGGTGACGACGGCCTCGTCCTCGGCGACGGGGTGGGTGGCCCGGTCCCACTGGCCGGCGACGGCGCCCCGCTGGTCGCCGCGGCAGCGCCGCTCGAGCTCGCCGCGGCGCTGGGCCGTCCGGTCGAGCACGCCCAGCAGCTGCTCGGCGACACCCTCGAGCTGGCCTTCCGCCTCCCACGCCTGTGGGAGCTGATGTGCGCGGGCCGGGTCCCGGTCTGGCGCGCCCGCGCCATCTCTCGGGAGACCCGCGACCTGGACCTCGACGCCGCGCTCCATGCCGACCGGCTGCTCTGCGCGGTCCCGGACCGGCTCGACCAGCTCTCCGCAGCGGGTGCCGCGCGGCTGGTCCACGAGGCCCGGCTCCACGCCGACCCCGACCGCGCCCACGCCGACGAGGACGAGGCCGCTGCCCGTCGTGGGGTCTGGTTGCAGCTTGACGGCCGCGCCCCGGGCGTCACCGACGTCCACCTGACCCTCGACACCCCCGACGCCCTCGCCTTCGACCAGAGCGTCGGCCGCCTCGCGGACGGGCTCAAGGAGCTGGGCGACACCGACGTCCTCGACGTGCGGCGGGCCAAGGCCGTCGGCGTCCTCGCCGACCCCCAGCACGCGCTCGACCTGATGACCGGGGAGGCCACGGACACCCGGCCCCGCACCGCTGGGTCTGTCGACCTGACGGTCCACCTCACGCCGGCCGACCTCACCGACGAC
>JBQGFI010000400.1:0-16469 GCA_052040065.1 Marmoricola sp. | reverse complement strand
GTGCTGCTGGCCGCGGCGCTGGCGGTGCGCGCCGTGCGCCTGGGCTCGGTGTGCCTCGACCTCGCGGAGGTGCCGGCGCTGACGCCGCCGGAGGGCGGCGTACCCCCGTGGCCGGAGGCGGACGCGTGGCGCGAGGCAGTGGCGCGGAGCCCGCTCGTCAGCGAGCAGCTGCTGCGGCTCGAGGGTGACCGGCTCTACCTCGACCGCTACTGGCGCGAGGAGGCCCAGGTCTGCGACGACCTGGTCGCCCGGGTGCGCCGGCGCGCCCCCGAGCCCGACCTGCCGGTGCTCGAGCGCGGGCTGCAGCGCGTCTTCGGCGACGATCCCGAGCACGACTTCGCCGAGCAGCGCGAGGCGGCCCGTGGGGCGGCGGGGCGCTGGACCACCGTGCTGACCGGTGGCCCCGGCACCGGCAAGACCACCACCGTGGCCGGGGTGCTCGCGCTGCTGGCCGAGCAGCACGAGCTGGCGACCGGGCGGCTGCCCCGGATGGCCCTCGCCGCGCCCACCGGCAAGGCCTCGGCGCGGCTGCAGCAGGCGGTCGAGGAGGCCACCGCCCGGCTCGACCCGGTCGACCGGGCCCGGCTGGGCGAGCTGCGCGCCGCCACGCTGCACCGCCTGCTGGGGTGGCGTCCCGACAGCCGGGTGCGCTTCCGGCACCACCGCGGCAACCGGCTGCCCCACGACGTGGTGGTGGTCGACGAGACCTCGATGGTCTCGCTGACGATGATGGCCCGGCTGCTGGAGGCGCTGCGCCCCGACACCCGCCTGCTGCTGGTCGGCGACCCCGACCAGCTCGCCTCGGTCGAGGCGGGCGCCGTCCTCGCCGACCTCGTCGCCGGCTTCGAGGGGCACCCCGACTCGCCGGTCTCCGCGCTGCGGCAGCGCCACCGCTTCGGCGAGCGCATCGGCGCGCTGGCCGACGCCCTGCGCGACGGCCGGGTCGACGACGCCCTGGCGGCCCTGCGCGACGGCGGCACCGAGGTCGAGCTCGTCGACGCCGCCGACCACGAGGCCTCCCAGTCCTTCCGCGACGACGTCGCCGACGTCGCCGTCCGCCTGCGTCGCGCCGGCGACGCCGGCGACCGGCCGCTGGCCCTCGCCACGCTCGCCGAGCACCGGCTGCTGTGCGCCCACCGCGAGGGTCCCTACGGCGTCGGCGGCTGGAACCGCCTCGTCGAGCGGCTCGTGGGCGAGCGGCTGGGCCCGACGTATGACGAGTGGTACTCCGGGCGCCCCGTCCTCGTGACCGCCAACGACTACGACCAGCTGCTGCACAACGGCGACATGGGCGTCGCGGTGCGTGACGCGCAGACCGACGACACCGGTCGGCTCCGGGTGGTGGTCGACCTGCCGGGCGGCCCCCGCGAGTTCGCCACCAGCCGGCTCTCCGGGGTCGAGACCGTGCACGCCATGACGGTGCACAAGTCGCAGGGCTCCCAGGCCGCGACCGTCAGCGTGGTGCTGCCCGAGCCGGAGTCGCGGCTGCTGACCCGCGAGCTCTTCTACACCGCCGTCACCCGCGCCCAGCAGCGCGTGCGCGTGGTCGGCACCGAGGCCGCCGTCCGCGCCGGCATCGAGCGCCGCGTGCAACGCGCCAGCGGCCTCGCCGAGCGCCTCCGCGCGACCCTGGCCCCCTAGCCCCCACCTCGCCAGGAAGTCCGCCACTTCGCCACGATGGTGTCCTTGGCGAGGTGGCAGAGTCACTGGTCAACCAGTGACTTCGCCCGACCGGGTCGCGCCGGAATACCCCCGTACCGCACACTGTTGAAGCGGCAACTACTTCTCAGCGGAGGCGAGAGTCATGGAGTTCGGGATCTTCAGCGTCGGTGACGTCACGACCGACCCGACCACGGGCAGGACGCCGACCGAGCACGAGCGCATCAAGGCGCAGGTCGCGATCGCCAAGAAGGCCGAGGAGGTCGGTCTCGACGTCGTGGCGGTGGGTCAGCACCACAACCCGCCCTTCGTCGCGAGCTCGCCGACCACGACGATGGCCTACATCGGCGCGCAGACCGAGCGGATCAAGCTCTCGACCAGCACCACGCTGATCACCACCACCGACCCGGTGCGCCTCGCGGAGGACTACGCGACGCTGCAGCACCTGCTCGACGGCCGCATGGACCTGATGCTCGGCCGCGGCAACACCGGCCCGGTCTACCCGTGGTTCGGCAAGGACATCCGCGACGGCATCCCGCTGGCGATCGAGAACTACGCGCTGCTGCACCGGCTCTGGCGCGAGGAGGAGGTCGACTGGGAGGGCCGCTTCCGCACCCCGCTGCAGGGCTTCACCGCCACGCCGCGCCCCCTCGACGGCCGGCCGCCCTTCGTGTGGCACGGCTCCATCCGCAGCCCCGAGATCGCCGAGCAGGCGGCCTACTACGGCGACGGCTTCTTCCACAACCACATCTTCTGGCCGGCCACGCACACCAAGCGGATGGTCGACTTCTACCGCCAGCGCTTCGAGCACTACGGCCACGGCCGCGCCGAGGACGCCATCGTCGGGCTGGGCGGGCAGGTCTACATCGCCGAGACCCGCGAGCAGGCCTTCCGCGAGTTCCGCCCGTACTTCGACGTGGCGCCGGTCTACGGCCACGGCCCGTCGCTGGAGGAGTTCAGCCAGGCGACGCCGTTGACGGTCGGCACCGTCGACGACGTCGTGGAGCGCACCCTCGGCTTCCGCGAGTACGCCGGCGACTACCAGCGCCAGCTCTTCCTCATCGACCACGCCGGGCTCCCGCTGCCGACCGTGCTGCGCCAGCTCGACCACCTCGGCGAGGTCGTGCGCCGGCTGCGCCGCGAGCTGGGCCAGGCCGCGGCATGAGCCACCTCCACCCCGTCCCGTCGGGAGCCACGACACGGCGGCTCGTCGTCGTCAGCGCCGGTCTCTCCGAGCAGTCGAGCAGCACGCTGCTCGCCGGCATGCTCACCGAGGCCGCCGTGACGGCGTACGACGGCGCGCTCGAGGCCCAGGTCACCCACGTCGAGCTGCGGCCGCTGGCCCACGCGCTGACCGACGCGCTGCTCACCGGCTTCGCGGCCGACGAGCTGGGCGAGGCGCTGGCGGCCGTCGCGGCGGCCGACGCCGTGATCGCGGTGACGCCGGTGCACTCGGCGTCGTACTCCGCGCTCTTCAAGGCCTTCTTCGACGTGCTCGACGACGGCGCCCTCGAGGGCACGCCCGTGCTGGTGGCGGCGACCGCCGGCACCGCGCGCCACAGCCTGGTGCTCGACCACGCGCTGCGGCCGCTCTTCGGCTACCTGCGCGCCCTGGTGGTGCCCACCGGCGTCTTCGCCGCCAGCGAGGACTGGGCCGGCGGCAGCGGCCAGGACGCGCTGCGCGCCCGCGCGACCCGGGCCGCCGAGCAGCTGGTCGCGCTCGTGACCGCCCGGCCCCGCGCCGAGCGCCTCGACGCCTTCGACCGCGACGTGGCGGCGATGGGCTCCTTCGAGGACCTGCTCCGTCGCTCCTGAGCCCGGCTAGAGGGACGACATGCCCGGCAGCACGATGCTGCCCAGGCGCGTGACCCGGCGCTCGACCGTGCACGCACCCGAGGGCAGCTGGCAGCGCGCGAGCACGCCGCGGGAGTCGTCGGGCTCGTCCGGCGGGACGAAGGACTGCAGACCGGCACCGTCGGTCGCCAGCACCCAGAACGCGTCGGGGTCCTCGGTCCAGCCGGCGAAGCGCCGCTCCCGCGCGGGGTAGTCCGGTGTCACCCGGGTCCCGGAGGCGCAGTCCGTGACCTGCAGCGGGCCGTAGGCGCCGCCGGCGAGGCACCAGCGGCCGTCGGCCGAGACGAAGCCGAGCACGCCCTCGCCGTCGGGTGAGGGCCGGCCGTCCTCGCCCAGTCCCGTACGCACCCCCGTCGCCGGGTCGACGATGGAGCGGCGGAGCACGCGCTCGGCGTCGCCCGCGACCGCCTCGACCTCGCCCGTGGCCAGGTCCAGGCGCCGTACCCGGGTGCCGTCGTCGTCGGCCTCGGCGGTCTCCCAGTAGGCCGCACCCTCGGCGTCGAAGCCGAGGAAGGTCGGCCACTGGTTGCCGTAGAGGTCCTGGTCGAACCAGCCCCCCATGTCGTCGTGGTCCCGCAGCACCTCCTCGCCCGTCGCCAGGTCGACCACGACCGCCTCGGCCAGCCGGTAGCCGACCCGCCGCGGTCCCTCCTCGTCGATCCAGCCCGCGTACCGGCCGTCGGGCGAGACGCGCAGCCCCGTCGGGTCGCCGGGCACCACCTCGGTGTCGTCGCCGTCGACCAGCACCAGGCGCGAGGGCGCGTTCACGTCGGCCCCGGTGCGGTGCCGCACGACGTAGCCGTACGCCGTCGGCGCCAGCTCCTCGACGTACGACGGCAGCGGTTGCTCCTCCTCGCCGCGGTGCAGCGTGGCGCGGTCGCCGTCCTGGGAGACCCAGGTCAGCTCCGTGTCGGGGTACGCCGCCCGCTCGCCGCCCGGGGGGAGCGCGACGGCGTCGCCGCAGCCCGCGAGGAGCAGCAGCGCCGCCAGCGCGGCGAGGGGTCGTCGCGCCCGCGTCACCACGCCGCACCCGCCTCGCCCGTGGCGCCGAGCAGCGAGGCCGTGTGGTCGACGCGGGCGACCTCGCGGCACGCCCCCGCGGGCAGCACGCAGCGGGCCACGACCCCGGTGGTGGTGTCCTCCGCGCCCTCCTCGACGGGCGTCTCCCCGCGCCAGACGAGCACGGTGAGGGCGTCGGGTCCGGCCCACCCGAGGAAGCGCACCTGACCCGGCGGGTAGTCCGGTGTCGCCGGCTCGCCCGCCTCGCAGGAGTCGACGTCGAGCCGCCCGGGATCGCCGTCGGTGACGCACCAGCGGCCGTCGACCGACGCGAAGCCGGAGAGCCCGTCGCGGGTGGGCAGCTCCTGCACCGGTCCCCAGTCGGGACGCTGCGGGATGCCGCCGAGGTCGGCCAGCCGGACGGGCGGCCCCGAGAGGCCGTCGCCGACCGGGGCGCTGCCCGCGGAGACCTCGCCCGTGGCGAGGTCGGCGCGCAGCATGTCGGGCTCGCCGGTGGGCGGGTTCCAGTAGGCGTGCTCGGCGTCGAAGCCGGCGAACGACGGGGGCAGCTCGGCGTAGAGCTCGGTCAGCATCTCCAGCTGGTCCTGGCCCATCTGCCGGTCGTCGCGCACCACCTCGCGGCCGGTGCGCAGGTCGGTGACCACGGCCTGCGCGACGCCGTCGCCGTCGACCACGCGGCGCTGGTCGATCCAGCCGGCGTAGCGGCCGTCGGGCGAGACCTCGAGCGAGGCCGGTGAGCCGGGCAGCGCGACGGTGTCGTCGCCGTCGAAGAGCACGTAGCGGCTGTCGCGGCTGTCCTCCAGCGCCAGCACCACGCCGTACGTCGTGCGCCAGGCCCGCTCGGCCTCCGGCACCTCGAAGGTCTCCTGGCCGTAGTGGAGCGTGGTGTCCTGCACCCAGGTGGGGCGCGGCTCCTCGAAGCGCGGCTCGCGGGGCGAGGTCGAGGCGGGCGCGGCGTCACCGCAGCCGCCCAGCACCGCGCCCAGCGCCAGGACCGAGACCACCGGACCGACCACCCGTCGTCGCATCGCCACCTCCCTGGGGGAGAGTGAACACGCGCGCGGGCGCGCGTAGTGCCTCCTGCACACGCCCTGCACAGGATCGTGACCTGCCGGTGACCCGGCACCCCGGCGGGTCCGGGGGCCTCAGCCGCCGGTGAGGCTGAAGTGGTGACGGTCCTGCGCCGTGCGCCAGGTGCCGCCCCAGGTCCACCCGATGTCGGCGAAGGCCCGCACCACGACGCTGTCGGCGTCGTACATGCCCGGCCGCCGGCGGTCGCGGTCGAGGTAGCTCGACGCCAGCTCGGGCAGCACCACGTCGTCGCCCTTGGTGTAGGGGTTCTGGAAGGGGTTCAGGTCGACGGCCAGGCCGTAGGCGTGCTGGCTGTAGGTGGTGCCGCCGACCACCGGGCGGCAGACGAAGGCGCCGCTGTTGTTGCCGTCGCCCGTGGGTGGGGCGTCGAGCTCGTCGCGGCGGGTGACCCGCAGCTCCTCGAGCGGGAAGTCGGCACGCCAGAGCCGCCGGAAGACCTGCACGACGTCGTCGGCGACGCGGCGGTGCAGCAGCAGCTCGCCGGTGTGGCGCCGGCCGTCGAAGCCGCGGAAGGCGACCCGCACCCACGCCAGCTCCTCGGGGGCGACGGGGCACCCGGGCTGCCACGTGGAGCGGTCGAGCACCCGGCGCGGTGCGGGCACGACGACGTCGGAGGCGAAGCGGTCGCCCGGGAGCGGGTCGACGGTGTCGGGGAGGGTGAAGGCGCGCTCGCGCAGCGCCGGCGGCGTACGGCGCACCTCGCCGAAGCCGGTGGCGGCCACCGGCAGCTCCCGCGTGCCGAGCCACGGCGGCGGAGTCGGGGTCGGCGGCGGCGTCGGGGTCGCGGCAGGCTCCTCGGGGGAGGAGGACCCGACCGGCGAGGAGGGCTCGACCGGCGAGGAGGACGCGGTCGGGGTCTCGGCCGGCTCGACGGGCCCGCTGGTCGGGGGCGGCTCGCCGCCGCAGCCCGCCAGGAGCAGCGCCGCGGCGAGGGGCACCGTGACCCACGAGACACGCATCGGGCCAGTGTGCCGGGAAGGTCCACGACGCCACGGCCGTTGTGCCCGGGTGCGCGGTCCTCCGGGCCGACGCCATAGTCTAGTCGAGCGCTTTACTTTGACTCTCGGACAGGAGCATCACCGTGGCCACCTCCACCCCCTCCACCGCGGACCGGCGGTCCCGCCTCCCGCACGTGCCGTTCTGGGCGCAGATCTTCCTCGGGCTGGCGCTCGGTGCCGTGCTGGGCTGGGTCGCGCGGGCCTACGACGTCGCCAGCCTGGTCACCTTCCTCGACCTGGTCGGCGGCAGCTTCGTCTCGCTGCTCTTCACCGTCGTGGTGCCGCTGGTCTTCCTCGCGATCGTCGTGAGCATCACGCGACTGCGCGAGGTCACCAACGCCGCGCGGCTGGCGACGCAGACGCTGATCTGGTTCGCGATCACCTCGGCGATCGCGGTGGTCATCGGCATCACGCTGGGCCTGCTGACCAACCCCGGCCTGCGCACCAGCGTCGACGCCTCGCAGGCGGCCGAGCCGAGCACGCAGGGCTCGTGGCTCGACTTCATCAGCGGGATCGTGCCGAGCAACATCCTCGGCCTCTCGGGCAGCGTCGGCGACGACGGCTCGGTCGGCATGGACTTCAACATCCTGCAGATCATCGTGATCGCGCTGCTGGTCGGCGCCGCGGTGCTCAAGACCGGTGACAAGGCCGAGCCCTTCCGCCTCTTCGCGGAGTCCTTCCTCTCCGTGGTGCAGACCGTGCTGTGGTGGATCATCCGGCTCAGCCCGCTGGGCACGCTCGGCCTGATCGGCTCGGCCGTCGCGACCTACGGCTGGGACCTCGTCGGGCCGCTCGCCGTCTTCACCATCGACGTCTACGTCGGCTGCGCGATCGTGCTGCTCGTCGTCTACCCGGTGCTGCTGCGGGTCCACGGGCTCTCGCCGCTGAAGTTCTACGCCGGCGCCTGGCCCGCCCTGCAGCTGGCCTTCGTCTCGCGCTCCTCGGTGGGCACGATGCCGGTCACGCAGTTCGTCACCACCCGCAACCTCGGCGTCTCCCGCGACTACGCGTCCTTCTCGGTGCCGCTCGGCGCCACCACCAAGATGGACGGCTGCGCGGCGATCTACCCGGCGCTCGCCGCGATCTTCGTCGCGCAGTTCTTCGGGGTCGAGCTCGGCGTGACCGACTACCTGCTCATCGCCTTCGTCTCCGTCGTGGGCTCCGCCGCGACCGCGGGCCTCACCGGCGCGACGGTCATGCTCACGCTGACGCTGACCACGCTCGGCCTCCCGCTCGAGGGCGTCGGCCTGCTGCTCGCCGTCGACCCGATCCTCGACATGATGCGCACGATGACCAACGTCGCGGGCCAGGCGCTGGTGCCGACCATCGTGGCCAAGCGCGAGGGGCTGCTCGACCAGGCGGCGTACGACGGCGCCAACGCCTCCGACCCGATCGGCGAGCGGGGCCTGGTCGACGCCTGACCTCACCCGGGCGGGGTCAGGACGCGGCCAGCACGGTCGCCCTGACCTCGCCCTTGAGCACCTTGCCGACCTTGGAGCGGGGGAGGTCGGGCCAGACGTGCACCTGCTTGGGGGTCTTGACCGAGCCCAGCCGCTGCTTGACGAAGGCGGTCAGCTCGGCGGGATCGAGATCGGCGCCCGGCTGGGGCTGCACCACGGCGACCACGCGCTCGCCCCACTTCTCGTCGGGGAGCCCCACCACGGCGCACTCCTGCACGCCCTCGTGCGCGAGCAGCGCCTGCTCCACCTCGGTGGAGTACACGTTGAAGCCGCCGGTGATGATCATGTCCTTGGCCCGGTCGACGATGTGCAGGAAGCCGTCGCCGTCGAGGTAGCCGATGTCGCCGGTGTGGTGCCAGCCGTGCCGTGAGGCCTCCGCGGTCGCCTGCGGGTCGCGGTGGTAGCCCGCCATGACCAGGGAGCCGCGCACCACGATCTCGCCGCGCTCGCCGGGGTCGAGCAGCGTCCCGGACTCGTCCATGATCGCGACCTGCGTCAGCGGCGTGGGCCGTCCGGCGGAGGCGAGCCGCTCGGTGGCCACGCTGCCGTCGGGCCGGTAGTGGTCGGCGGGCGCCATCGTCGAGATCATCATCGGCGCCTCGGTCTGGCCGAAGAGCTGGGCCATCGGCCCGATCCGGTGGAGCGCCTCCTCCAGCCGGGTCACCGACATCGGGGCGGCGCCGTACCAGAAGCACTGCAGCGACGAGAGGTCCGTGCGCGCCAGCGCCTCGTGGCCCAGGACGAGGTAGACCAGCGTCGGCGGCAGGAAGGTGTGGGTGACGCCGTGCCGCTCGACCAGCGCCAGGAAGCCCCCGACGTCGGGGGTCCGCATCACCACGACCTCGCCGCCGAGCGCCATGACGGGGAAGCACAGCACCCCGGCCGCGTGGGTCAGCGGGGCGAGGGCCAGGTAGGTCGGCCGGCCCTCGAAGGGGTAGCTCATCAGCGTCAGCGACGTCATGGTCTCGAGGTTGAGGTCGGTGAGCATCACGCCCTTGGGGCGACCGGTGGTGCCGCCCGTGCCGACGATCATCGCCACGTCGTCGGCCCGAGCGGTGCTCGCCGGGACGTCGACGCCCTCACCACGCCGCAGGAAGTCGGCCCACGTCAGTGCGCCGTCGACCTCGCCGTCGAGGCAGACCCAGGTGGTCACGCGCGGCAGGTCGTCGCGGACGGCGGCCACCAGCGGGGCGAAGGCCGCCTGGAAGACGAGCAGCTCGCAGTCGAAGAGGTCGAGCAGCTCGCGGTTCTCGGCCGCCTCGTTGCGTGGGTTGACCGGGCACCAGACCGCCCCCACCCGGCTGATGCCGAAGACCGTGGTGAAGGCGACGGGGTCGTTGGCCGAGAGGATCGCCACCGACGAGCCCGGTCCCACGCCGCAGCCCACCAGGGCGGCGGCGACCCGGTGCGAGAGCGCCTGGGTCTCGGCGTACGTCGCCGTGACGCCGTCGGTGGTCAGGCAGGGCGCCTCGGCGCCGAGCGAGGCCCCCTTGTCGAGGTAGTCGGCGAGCCGCACGCCGGGCTCACATCCCCATGCCGCCGTCGACGGGCAGGCCCGCCCCGGTGATGAAGCGCGAGGCGTCGGAGGCGAGGAAGACCACGGCGTCGGCCATGTCCTCGACCGTGCCGAGGCGGCCCGCCGGCGTGAGCTCGACGACCGCGCCGACCGCCTCCTCGGGGGAGCCGAAGAGCCCGAGCTCGGCGACGTCGTTGGCCAGGCCGGCGCCCATCGCGGTCGGCACCAGGCCGGGGTAGACGCAGTTGACGCGGACGCCGTAGCCGAGCTTGCCGGCCTCGGTGGCGGCGACGCGGGTGAGCCGGTCGACGGCCGACTTGGTGGCCGAGTAGACCGAGATGCCGGGGATGGGGTTGGGCGCCGCCACCGAGGCCACGTTGACGATCGAGCCGCCCTGCCCGGCGACGCCGCCGGGCCGCATCGCCCGCAGGCCGTGCTTGAGGCCGAGGGCGGTGCCGAGCACGTTGACCTCGAGCATGGCGCGCACGTCGCTCGCCTCGAGCTCGGTGACCAGGCTGGTGATCTCGATGCCGGCGTTGTTGACCAGCACGTCGAGCCCGCCGAGCAGCCCGGCCGCCTCGCTGACGGCCCGCTCCCACTGGGCGTCGTCGGTCACGTCGAGCTCGACGAAGCCGTGGCCCTCGCCCGGGAGCGCGGCGGCCACGGCCCGCCCGGCGTCGGCCTGCAGGTCGGCCACGACCACGGTCGCCCCGGCGGCGGCCAGCGCCTTGGCCATGCCCTCGCCGAGGCCCTGGGCCCCGCCGGTGACGAAGGCCTTGCGGCCGGTCAGCTCGAACACGGACATGGGGTCTCCTCGCGGCTCGACAGTGTGACGGCGACCACAGTGGGGCCCGGTCTTGACGACTGTCAAGACCGGGGTCGCGCGTGGCTACACTCCTGGCCGTGACCCCTCGGAACGCCGTGCGCACGCGCGAGGAGAAGTACGACGAACGCCGCACGCAGCTCGCCGTCTCCGCGCTGCAGACGCTCGGCGAGCGCGGCTACGCGCGGACCAGCCTCCGCGACATCGCGGCCAACTCCGCCTTCTCGCACGGGGTCGTGCACTACTACTTCGCCGACAAGGTCGAGCTGATCACGCACTGCGTGCGCCACTACAAGGCGCAGTGCGTCACCCGCTACGACGCCCTGGTGGCGTCGTCGCGCAGCGCCGAGGAGCTGGCGGGGGCCTTCGCCGACAAGCTGGTCGAGACCCTGGTCGACGAGGCGGCGATGCACCGGCTCTGGTACGACCTGCGCACCCAGAGCCTGTTCGAGGAGGTGCTGCGGGCCGACGTCGTCGACATCGACCGCACCCTCGAGCAGATGATCTGGCGCGTGGTCCGCCGCTACGCCGAGCTGGCCGGGCGCCCCCCGGCGCACGACCCGGCGACCTGCTACAGCCTGCTCGACGGGATCTTCGAGCGGTGCCTGCTGCACCACCTCGCCGGGGACGCCGGCGCCGCCGACGCGCTGCGCTCGCGCGTCAGGCGGGTGCTGCCGACCCTGCTGGGCTGAGCAGGCACCCGGTGTGCGGCGGCAGCGTCAGCGTGGTGCCGGCGAGCGTGACCCCCGTGGGCGTCTCGAAGCGCACGACCGGCTCGTGCTCGAGGTCGAGGCGCTGCTCCTGCTCGCCGAGGTTGGCCACGACGAGCGTCGAGCCGCGCCGCATCGTGAAGACCCGGGTCTGCTCGTCGGCCGTGCACGACACCGCGCCGAACGACGGATCGGTGAGGTCGGGGAGCTCGCGTCGCAGCGCGCCCAGGCGTCGGTAGGCGTCGAGCACGACCGCGTGCCGTCCCGTGCCGAGCTCCGACCAGTCGAGCTTGCTGCGCTCGTACGTCGCCGGGTCCTGCGGGTCGGGCACCTCCTGCTCGCCCCAGCCGTGCGAGGCGAACTCCGCGCGCCGACCCCGGCGCACGGCCTCGGCCAGCTCCTCCTCGGGGTGGCTGGTGAAGAACTGGAAGGGCGAGGAGGCCGCCCACTCCTCGCCCTGGAAGAGCATCGGGGTGAAGGGCGAGGTCAGCGTCAGCAGCGCGGCGAGCACCACCTGGTCGTCGTCGAGCGACGCGGCGGGTCGGTCACCGGTCGCCCGGTTGCCGACCTGGTCGTGGTTGCTGCTGCAGACCACGAGACGCCAGGTCGGCATCGTCGCCGTGTCGACGGGGCGCCCGTGGGTGCGTCCGCGGAAGCTGGAGAACGTGCCGTCGTGGAAGAGGCCGCGCTCGCAGACCTTGGCCAGCGCCGCCAGCGGCGCGAAGTCGGCGTAGTAGCCACTGGTCTCGCCGGTCACCGCCACGTGCACGGCGTGGTGGAAGTCGTCGCTCCACTGCGCGTGCACACCCATGCCGCCGGCCTCGCGCGGCGTCACCATGCGCGTGTCGTTGAGGTCGCTCTCCGCGACCAGCGTCAGCGGCCGGCGCAGGTGGGCGGAGAGCGCGTCGGTCTCCTGGGCGAGCTCCTCGAGCAGGTGGGTCATCGAGGTGTCGGCGAGCGCGTGCACGGCGTCGAGGCGCAGCGCGTCGACGTGCATCTCCTCGAACCACATCCGGGCGTTGTCGAGCACGTAGCGCCGCACGTGCTCCGAGCCGGGGCCGTCGAGGTTGAGCCCGGCGCCCCAGGGGTTCTGCCCGGTCGCGTGTAGGTAGGGACCGAAGACCGGCAGGTAGTTGCCGCTGGGGCCGAGGTGGTTGTAGACGACGTCCTGCACCACGCCCAGCCCGTGGGCGTGGCAGGCGTCGACGAAGCGCTGGTAGGCCGCGGGCCCGCCGTACGGCGCGTGGACGGCGTACCAGAGCACGCCGTCGTAGCCCCAGTTGTGGGTGCCGTTGACGGCGTTGACGGGCAGCAGCTCGACCAGGTCGACGCCGAGGTCGACCAGGTGGGGCAGCCGCTCGATCGCGGAGTCGAGCGTGCCCCCGGGGGTGAAGGTGCCGACGTGCAGCTCGTAGACGACCGAGCCGGCCAGCTGGCGCCCGGTCCACGCCTGGTCGCTCCAGGCGAAGGCGTGCGGGTCGAAGGTGCGCGAGAGGTCGTGCACGCTTCCGGGCTGCCACCGCGAGCGCGGGTCGGGCTTGGGGGTCTCGTCGTCGTCGACGAGGTAGCCGTAGTCGACGACCTCGTCGAGCACCGCCTCCCCGGGGAGCCACCAGCCGACGGCCGACCGCTTCATCGCGACGGTGCGCGTGCCCCCGTCGGTCGAGCCCGTCGAGACCACGAGCCGGACCCGCTCCGCCTCCGGCGCCCACACGTCGAAGCGTCCACGCACGACCACGACCTCAGTCCTCCCTGACCAGCAGTGCGACGGGGAAGTCTCCCAGCACCTCGGCCAGCGGGGCGAGTCCCTCCAGCACGGCGTCGGTGCGCAGGTCGCGCCAACGGCCCTCCGGCAGGGCGAGCACGGTGTCGCCCCAGCCACCGGCCTCGGCGAGGCCGAGCGGGAGCCGGGTGACCACCGCGACCGCACCTCCGCGGTCGAAGGCGAGCGCGTGGTCGGCGGCCTCGCCCCGCGCGACCACCGGCCGGTACGTCGTGAAGAGCTCGGGCCGGTCGCGCCGCAGCCGCAGCGCCGTCGCGGTGACCCGCTGCTTGACGTTGTCGCCGGCGGCGAGCGAGGTGCCCGCGGCCGCGAAGTCGACGGGCCTGCGGTTGTCGGGGTCGACGAGCGAGAGGTCGCCCAGCTCGCTGCCCTGGTAGACGTCGGGCACGCCCGGCACCACCAGCGAGAGCAGCTTGGCGGCCAGCGAGTTCGACGCGCCGGCCTCGCCGAGACGGGTCTCGAGATCGGTGAGCACGCGGCCCACCGCCGGGTCGTCGTACGCCGCGTCGACGCACGCGTGCACGGCGGCCTCGTAGGCGTCGTCGGTGTCGGTCCAGGTGGTGTGCTCGCCCGCCTCGCGCATCGCCTTCTCGGCGTAGGCGTGCAGCCGCTCGCGCGAGAGCCCCCACGCGCCGTACGCCGCCTGCCAGAGCAGGTTGCCGAAGCCGCCGTCGGGCGTGGCGGGCAGCTGCCCGAGCGCCTCCTCCCACAGCGCGGGCGCCTCCGCCAGCACGGCGATCCGGGCGCGGACGTCCTCGCTGCGCTTGGTGTCGTGCGTCGACAGCGTGGTCATCGCGTCGGGCCACGACGCCTGCCGCTGCGCCATGCGGTCGTGGAACTCCGCAGGGGTGACCGCGAAGTGCGCCGGGTCGCCGCCGACCTCGTTGAGCGAGGTGAGCGCCGACCAGCGGTAGAAGGCGTTGTCCTCGACGCCCTTGGCCATCACCAGGCCGCTGGTCTGCTGCAGCCGCAGCGCCGCGGGCTGGGTGGGGTCGCGCAGGATCGGCGCCAGGTCGTTGAAGGCGTCGGCCAGGTCGGGTCGCCGCTGGTGCGCCGCACCGAGCGCGCGGTCGAGCTCGGCCGCGCCCTGCGGCAGGTAGGAGCGGTAGACCGGGAAGCACGCGAGCACCTCGGCCACGGCGTCGGCCATGCCCGGCTGCGCCCCGACGAGGTCGGGCAGCTCGCGCACGATCCGCCGCGTCTCGGCGAGCAGCACGCCGTCGGCGACCGCGCGCTTGCGGTCGTGCACCAGCACCTCCCACGTGGGAGTTCCGCGCAGCCGGCCGTCCAGCGCGGTCAGCGGCGCCTCGCCCGCGGGGTCGGTGAGCACCCGGTCGACCAGGGCGAGGGCGTCGTAGCCGGTGGTGCCGGCGGTGGCCCACGACGACGGCAGCGGCTCCTCGCCCTCGAGGATCTTCTCCACGAGCACGTACGCCGACCCGGTCAGCCCGGCGAGCCGGTCGAGGTAGTCGCCGGGGTCGCGCAGGCCGTCGGGGTGGTCGACGCGCAGTCCGTCGACGAGGTCCTCGGAGAACCAGCGGCCGACCTCGCGGTGCGCGGCGTCGAAGACGTCGGGCTCCTCGACGCGCACGCCGGCCAGCGTGGTGATGGTGAAGAAGCGCCGGTAGTTGAGCTCGGCGTCGCCGCGCCGCCAGCTCACCAGCCGGTAGTGCTGCTCCTCGAGCGTGCTGGTGCCGGGCGCCATCGGGAAGCGGTGGTCGTGGTAGCGCACCTCGCCGTCGACCACGCCCACGGCGTCCTCGTCGTCGTCGCCCACGACGGGCACGAGCAGCCGGCCGCCGCCGGCCTCCCAGTCGACGTCGAAGAAGTGCGCGTGGGCCGAGTCGGGGCCGTGGGTCAGCACGTCCCACCACCAGGGGTTGGCCGCGGGCGTCGCGACGCCCACGTGGTTGGGCACGATGTCGACCAGCACGCCCATCCCGAGGCGCCGCGCCTCGGCGCTCAGCGCCGCCAGCCCCGTCTCGCCACCGCGGTCGGCGTCGACACGGGTGGGGTCGACGACGTCGTAGCCGTGGGTGCTGCCGGGCTCGGCCGCGAGCACCGGGCTCAGGTAGACCCAGTCGACGCCGAGGTCGTGCAGGTAGGGCAGCACGTCCGCCGCGTCGTGCAGCGTGAAGTCGGCGGTCAGCTGCAGCCGGTACGTCGAGGTCGGCGTGCGCCGGCCGCTCACGCCCTCGGGCGCGCCGTCAGCCACGCGCCCGCCCCCGGGTGCTGCTCTCGGCGTACGCCGCGACGGAGGCGGCCACCGAGTGGTCGGGCTCCGACTCCGGGGCGGAATGCTCGCGCAGGACGAGCATCGCGTGGGTGGCCAGGTCGAAGGTCTGACCGGCCTCGAGCACGGCGCTGTCGTCGGCGTTGCCGCCGGTGTTGATGACGACGTCCCAGGCGGCGGAGAACTCCTCCGGCGGCAGCGTCAGGGTCAACGGCCCGTCGGCGTTGCAGTAGATCAGGAAGTGGTCGTCGACGATCGTCTCGCCGCGCGCGCCCTTCCCGGCGATGCCGTGGCCGTTGAGCCACATGCCGATGACGTGCCCGGGCCGCTCCCAGTCGTCGGACTCCATGGCGTGGCCCTCGGCGTCGAGCCAGACGATGTCGTTGAGCCGGTCGTCCTCGCCGCCCGTGCGGACGGTGGTGCCGGTGAAGAAGCGCTTGCGCTGGAAGGTCGGGTGGTTGGCGCGCAGCCGCGAGACGGCGCGGGTGAACTCCATCAGCGGCAGGTCGACGTCGTCCCAGTCGACCCAGCTCAGCTCGGAGTCCTGGGCGTAGGTGTTGTTGTTGCCCTGCTGCGTGCGGCCGAGCTCGTCGCCGTGGAGGATCATCGGCACGCCCTGGCTGAGCAGCAGCGTGGCCAGGAAGTTGCGCTGGCCGCGGGCGCGCAGCGCCAGCACCTCGGGGTCGTCGGTCGGCCCCTCGACGCCGCGGTTCCACGACCGGTTGTGGCTCTCGCCGTCGTTGTTGTCCTCGCCGTTGGCCTCGTTGTGCTTCTCGTTGTAGGAGACGAGGTCGCGCAGCGTGAAGCCGTCGTGGGCGGTGACGAAGTTGATGCTCGCCACCGGGCGGCGTCCGGAGTGCTCGTAGTAGTCGGAGGAGCCGGAGAGCCGGCTGGCGAACTCGCCGAGGCTCGGCTCGCCACGCCAGAAGTCGCGCACGGTGTCGCGGTAGGCGCCGTTCCACTCCGTCCCCTGCGGCGGGAAGTTGCCCACCTGGTAGCCGCCGGGGCCGATGTCCCAGGGCTCGGCGATGAGCTTGACCTGGCTGACCACCGGGTCCTGCTGCACGAGCTCGAAGAAGGTCGAGAGCTTGTCGACGTCGTAGAACTCCCGCGCCAGGGTCGAGGCGAGGTCGAAGCGGAAGCCGTCGACGTGCATCTCGGTCACCCAGTAGCGCAGCGAGTCCATGATCAGCTGCAGCGAGTGCGGGTGGCGCACGTTGAGGCTGTTGCCGGTGCCCGTGTAGTCCATGTAGAACTTCTGGTCGTCCTCGACCAGGCGGTAGTACGCGGCGTTGTCGATGCCGCGGAAGCTCAGCGTCGG
>JBQGFI010000399.1:0-3524 GCA_052040065.1 Marmoricola sp. | reverse complement strand
GCCGGAGTTGATCCAGGTGCGGGGGTTCTCGTACTGCACGAAGTGCGCGGCCCACATCTGGTGCTGTCCGACGCCGGAGACGTAGACCGCCTCCGGGCCGGCGATCGCCGAGAGCCGCTCGATGACGTACTGCGGGGCGAGGCCCTGGTCCGGGGCGTCGTAGCCCAGCGGGTACTTCTGCTTCACCCCCGCCAGGAACGCCACCCAGCCCTCGTAGTCGCCGGTGCGACCGGCGTCGGCCTCGGTCTGCAGCGAGACCACGAGGTCGGCGATGACCTCGCGCGCGTCGCCCACGATGGGCACGTCGACGGCGCGGTTCTTGCCGATCTCGGCGGGGTCGATGTCGGCGTGGATCACCTTGGCGCCGGGCGCGAAGGAGTCGAGGTTGCCCGTCACCCGGTCGTCGAAGCGCGCGCCGAGGCTGACGATGAGGTCACTCTTCTGCAGCGCCGCGACCGCCGCGACGGTGCCGTGCATGCCGGGCATGCCGAGGTGCTGGGGGTGGCTGTCGGGGAAGGCGCCCAGCGCCATCAGCGTGGTCACCACGGGCATGCCGGTGAGCTCGGCGAGCGTGCGCAGCTCCTTGGCGGCACCGGAGCGGATGACGCCGCCACCGACGTAGAGCACGGGCTTGCGGGCCTCGAGCATCGCCCGCGTCGCCTCGCGGATCTGCTTGGCGTGCGGCCGGGTCACGGGGCGGTAGCCCGGGAGCGTGAGCTCGGTCGGCCAGGTGAAGGTGGTCTGCGCCTGCAGCGCCGACTTGGCCACGTCGACCAGCACCGGGCCCGGGCGGCCGGTGCGGGCGAGGTAGAAGGCCTCGGCGACCACGCGCGGGATGTCGGCGGGGTCGGTGACCAGGAAGTTGTGCTTGGTGATCGGCATCGTGATGCCGCGGATGTCGGCCTCCTGGAAGGCGTCGGTGCCGATCATGCTGGCGCCGACCTGGCCGGTCACGGCCACCATCGGCACCGAGTCCATGTAGGCGTCGGCCAGCGGCGTCACCAGGTTGGTGGCGCCGGGGCCGCTCGTGGCCATGCAGACGCCGACCTTGCCGGTGGCGGCGGCGTATCCCTGGGCGGCGTGGCCGGCACCCTGCTCGTGGCGCACCAGGATGTGGCGGATCGAGCTGTCGAAGAGGGGGTCGTAGGCCGGCAGGATCGCCCCGCCGGGGATGCCGAAGATCTCCTCGACGCCCGCGTGCTCCAGGGACCGGATCAGGCTCTGTGCGCCCGTGATCGTCTCCGGGGCCGGCGCCGGGGGGCGGCCGACGCCCTGCGCCGCCAGCTGGCTCGGGTTCGGCCGTGTGGTCTGACCGGCCGTCTGCTCGCTCATCTGCTCATCTTCCGTGGTCGTTTGCCCAACAAAAAACCCCTCGAGCCGGGTCGGCTGACGAGGGGTCGACGCGTGTCGCTCTCCGTGGTGACGGCTCAGCTCACGCGTCGCGTGCGTACGAGGAGGTGGGGACGCATGCGCTCATCATCCACCCGGCTCCGGGCGGGCTCAACTCAGTGTGACAGCCGTCCCAATCAGCGAGACAGCGGTATCGCCATGTGGAAGCGCGGACCTCAGTCGCGCGCCTGCCAGGTGCAGATGCAGGACCGGTTGCCGTCGGCGTCCTCGAGCACCCAGAAAGCGGGGGCGGCGGAGTCGTCGACGAGCCGCCCGCCGGCGTCGATCACCGCCTGCAGCCGGGCCTCCGCGTCGTCGTGGGGCACGCTCACGTCGAGGTGCCAGCGCTGCCGGTCGGGCGCGGTCGAGTCGGAGCCCTGGAACCACACCTGCGGACCGCGGGCCGCGGGGTCGACGAGCGCGTCGTCGCCGGCGCTGTCGTAGCCGAGCAGAGCGGCGTAGAAGGGCGCGAGCCGGCCGTGGTCGGCGGTGTCGAGGGCGAGCTCGGTCTTGTCGGGGGCGGTGCCGGCCGCGATGCCGAGCTCGGTGGCTGCGGCGTGGATCTCGCCCGCCAGCCGGGTGTCGCGGCGGGTGATGGCACCCACGTCGTGGCTGGCCAGGCCGATCGTCACGTGGGGGTAGCGCAGGTCGACGTCGGGGTGGTGGTCGGCGGCGTCGGCGAGCTCGGCGACCCGCTGCACGAAGCGGGCCCCGGCGTTGAAGTCGCCGGTCTCGTAGCGGGCCAGCACCTGGTCGAGCACCAGCCGCCACCCCTCGGGCAGTGCGTCGGTGGTCTCCTGGCGCGAGAGCGCGCGCGTGTCGTCGTCGGTGGGGGTCATCGTGGGTCCTCTCCTCGGGTGGGGGTCGCCTCGGCCGCCCCGACCCGCAGCGGTGCTCGCTGCCGGCCCTGGCCGTCGAAGGCTGCGGGATCGAGCCACCGCTCGTGCGCGGCCCGCACGGCGGGCCAGTCGTCGTCGGTCATGGCGTACCAGGCGGTGTCGCGGCTGCGGCCCTTGTAGACCACGGCCTTGCGGAAGACACCCTCGAAGCGGAAGCCGAGCCGCGCGGCGGCGCGACGCGACGGGGCGTTGAGGGAGTCACACTTCCATTCGTACCTGCGACCACCGACGACGTCGAAGAAGTGCCGCGCCATCAGGTGCATCGCCTCGGTGGCGGCGGTGGTGCGCTGGAGCCGCGGTCCGAGCGAGATGTTGCCGACCTCGGCCGTGCCCTGGGCGTGGTCGAGGCGCAGCCACGTGGCGATGCCGCGTGGCTCGTCGTCGACGAGCACGGCGAGCGGCACGGTGCCCGGGTCGTCGACCAGCGAGGCGGCGTACGCCGTGAAGCCGGCCCGGCCGGCGTCGTCGGCGGCGAAGGGACCGGCACGCAGGTAGGTCCACAGCGGGTCGCTGCCCGGTCCGCAGAGCTCGGCGTGCAGCGCCGGCAGGTGCTCCTCCCCCAACGGCTCCAGGCGGCACCAGCGGCCGGCCAGGGCGACCGGTCCCAGCCGGGGTCCGGGCACCCAGTCGGTCGCGGGGCCGACGGGCTGGCTCACGGCACCAGGAAGCCGAAGTCGTCGCCGGGGTTGACCGCGACCTCCCACGGCAGGCCGTCGGGGTCGAGGAAGTAGCCGGAGTAGCCGCCCCACTCGCGGCGGCGCGGCTCCCGCACCTCCGCGCCGGCCGCCCGCGCCCGCTCGACCACGGCGTCGACCTCCGCCTCGGTGGCCAGGTTGTGCGCCAGCGCGACCGGCGGGTGCCCCTCGCCGCGGCGCACCGGGCCGACCTCCGCCTCGAAGCCCGCCTCGTCCCACAGCGAGAGCACCAGCCGCTCGCCGACGCGGAACATCAGCACGTCGACGCCGTCGAAGAGCGGCTCCCACCCCATCCCGTCGACGTAGAAGGCCCGGCTGCGCGCCCGGTCGGCCACGGGGAGGGTGACGAGGGAGATCCGCTGGTCCACCCCCGCACCCAACCACGCGACCCCGACAGGCGTCAGTCGTCGGGCAGCGCAGCGAAGGCGCGCTTGACGCCGAAGTACCAGTCCAGCGACCGCTTCGGACGCCGCCACCGGCCCTTCATCGCGTCGCGGGCCTCCTGGTGCGTGGCGTCGCCGGCGGCCTCCGCCTCCTTGAG
>JBQGFI010000398.1:0-2040 GCA_052040065.1 Marmoricola sp. | reverse complement strand
CCGCCGAGACCCGCAGCACCGCCCGGCCGTGCTCGCGCAGCCGGTCGGCCACCAGGTCGGCGAGGGCGCGGGCGTCGTCCGGCACGGCGGCGTCGACGCCGACCCGCGCGCAGGCGCGTCCGGACGCGAGCACGCCGAGGGCCCGGTCGGCCACCTCGTCCGCGAGGACGTCGGGGGAGACCGGGCGCACCCGGGGGGAGGTCAGGCCAGGGCCGCCTTGACCTGGGCCAGCGACGGGTTGGTCAGCGCGGAGCCGTCCGGGAACAGCACGGTCGGCACCGTCTGGTTGCCGCCGTTGACCTCCTGGACGTACTCGGCCGCGCCCGGCTCCTGCTCGATGTTCACCTCGGCGTAGGCGATGCCCTCGCGGTCGAGCGCCTGCTTGAGCACGCGGCAGTAGCCGCACCAGGTGGTGCTGAACATCGTCACGGTGCCGGCGGCCGGCAGCGTCGGGGTACTCATACCAGCACTGAACCACGCGGCCCGGACGGCTGTTCCGGCCGGGTCCGACCAGGTGGGCTCCCCGGGGACCGGCTGTCGGCGCCGCCAGGCAGGATGGTCGGGTGAGCACCAGCACCTCCGAGGCGGCCTCCCGGGCCGACGCGGTCCTCGAGGCGCTCGACCCCGAGCAGCGCGAGGTCGCCACGACGCTCACCGGGCCGCTGTGCGTGCTGGCCGGCGCCGGCACGGGCAAGACCCGCGCGATCACCCACCGCATCGCCTACGGCGTGCACGCCGGGCGCTACGTGCCGCAGCAGGTGCTCGCCGTCACCTTCACCGCCCGCGCGGCCGGCGAGATGCGCACCCGGCTGCGCGACCTCGGCGTCGGCGGCGTGCAGGCCCGCACCTTCCACTCCGCCGCGCTGCGCCAGCTGCAGTACTTCTGGCCGCAGGCGGTCGGTGGCCCGCTGCCGGAGCTGGTCGGGCACAAGGCGCCGCTCGTCGGCGCGGCCGCCTCGCGGCTGCGGCTGCAGGTCGACCGCGCCGCCGTCCGCGACCTGTCCGCCGAGATCGAGTGGGCGAAGGTCTCGATGGTCGACCCGGACGACTACCCGGCCGCGGCCCAGCGCGCCGGCCGCTCGGTGGGCGGCTTCGACGCCCTCACCGTCGCCCGCCTGCTCCGCGGCTACGAGGAGCTGAAGACCGACCGCGGAGTGATCGACTTCGAGGACGTCCTGCTGCTCACCGCCGGGGTGCTCGAGGACCGGCCCGACATCGCGGCCACCGTCCGCGGCCAGTACCGCCAGTTCGTGGTCGACGAGTACCAGGACGTCAGCGGGCTGCAGCAGCGCCTGCTCGACCTGTGGCTCGGCGACCGCGACGACCTGTGCGTGGTGGGCGACGCCAGCCAGACCATCTACTCCTTCGCCGGGGCCGACCCGCGGCACCTGCTGCAGTTCCGCAGCCGCTTCCCCGGGGCCGCCCTGGTGAAGCTGGTGCGCGACTACCGCTCCACCCCCCAGGTGGTCGCGCTCGCCAACGGCGTGCTCGACCGCGCGCCGGCCTCGGCCCGCACCGCCCGGGTCGAGCTCGTCGCCCAGCGCCCGTCCGGGCCCGAGCCCGAGGTGGTCGAGCACGCCGACGACGTCGCCGAGGCCGAGTGGGTCGCCGGGCGCATCCGGCAGCTGATCGAGGCGGGCACCCCGGCCCGCGAGATCGCGGTGCTGTACCGCACGAACGGCCAGTCCGAGGCGATCGAGCAGGCGCTCGCGAACAAGGACGTCGGCTACCTGGTGCGCGGCGGCGAGCGGTTCTTCCAGCGCCAGGAGGTGCGCCAGGCGATCCTGCTGCTGCGTGGCGCCGCTCGCGCCGACGACGGCTCCGAGCCGCTCGGCGAGGTGGTCCGCGCCGTCCTCGGCGGGTCGGGCTGGACCCCGGAGCCCCCCACCGGCACCGGTGCCGTGCGCGAGCGGTGGGAGTCGCTGCAGGCGCTGGCCGTGCTCGCCGACGACCTGGCCGCCGTCCGGTCCGACGCGCGCCTGCCCGACCTGGTCGCCGACCTCGACGAGCGCGCCGCGGCCCAGCACGCCCCGGCCGTCG
>JBQGFI010000397.1:0-17375 GCA_052040065.1 Marmoricola sp. | reverse complement strand
CCACCGGCAACTCCACCGGCGTCTACTTCGTCGTGGGCGGCGGCCTGGCGCAGCTGATCAACGACGAGACCGACATCCAGGCCAGCTCCGCGGAGACGGGCGCGTCGGTGCAGAACATCCAGCAGCTCGTGGCGGGCGACTACGACATCGCCTTCTCGCTGGCCGACACCGCCGCCGACGCGATCAACGGCGAGGGCGACTTCGACGGCGCCCAGGAGATCGCGTCGCTGGGCCGCATCTACCCCAACTACACCCAGGTCGTGGCCCGTGCCGACAGCGGCATCGAGTCCATCGCCGACTTCGAGGGCAAGACCGTCTCGACCGGCTCCCCGCAGTCGGGCACCGAGGTGATCGCCACTCGGCTGATCGAGTCGGCCGGCCTGAGCATGGACGACGTCCGCGCGCAGCGGCTGGACCTCACCAAGACCGTGGAGGGCATGAAGGACGGCAGCATCGACGCCCTCGTCTGGTCCGGCGGCCTGCCGACCCCGGCGCTGACCGACCTGTTCACCTCGCTGGGCGAGAAGGTGCGCTTCGTCGACCCCACCTCCGAGCTGGAGAACCTGCAGGAGATCAGCCCCGTCTACGAGGAGGCCACGGTCCCGGCGGCGACCTACGACCTGCCCGAGGACGCCCCGGCGATCCTCACCGCCAACCACCTGCTCGTGCGCGAGGACATGCGCGACAACGTGGCGTGCGCACTGACCACGCTGACCTTCGGCGAGACCGACAAGCTCGCCGACGTGCACCCGGCGATCGCCGACGTCACCGTCGAGGACGGTCCCGAGACCGACCCGATCCCGCTGCACCCCGGCTCGGAGCGCGCCTTCGGCGAGCTGGGCTGACGCTCGGGGCCCGGGGGGGAGCGTCGAACCCCCGGGCACGTCAGCCGGCGTCGGCCTCGGCGGCCGCCGCGGCGGAGGCGTTGTAGCGCGCCATCATCGCGACGAAGTCGCGCAGGTCGGCGTCGCTCCAGCCGCCGAGCTTCTCGCTCAGCTCGACGCGGCGGGCGGCGGCCACGGCGTCGAGGCGCTCGCGCCCGAGCTCGCTGATGGTGAGGATCTGCGCGCGGCCGTCGGCGGGGTCGGGCTGGCGCTCGATCATGCCGAGCTCGATGAGCAGCTGCACCTGCCGGCTCACCGCGCCCTTGTCGATGCCGAAGAGACCCACCAGGGCGCTGGCCCGCTGTGGTCCGGCGTCGTGCAGCGCCATCAGCATCGAGTAGCCGACCGGCGACAGGTCGGCGTGGACCAGTCGGGCGCGCTCGGCGATGCGGCGGCGCAGTCGACGCACGAGCACGCTCATCTCGTGCTCCAGCGCGAGGATGGTGCTGCTCTCGACCATGGCGGTGACCCTATACAGCGCCTCCACGCCACGCCTCAGAGCCGCGGTCCGGGTGGCCGGGGGCGGGACGCAGCGACCCGCAGGCGTGGTCCGGGTGGACCTGACCGGGGGACGGTCCCGGTGCGCCTGCGGGTCGGGTGACTGCTGTGTATTCACCAGCGCGATCACGCTGGACGGTCGCTGCTAGCGGGCAGCCACCTCACGCGTCCTGGAGCAACTCATTACTCGGACCACCTCCTTTCCCGTGTCCGTCCACGGTAGGTCGCGGACACCCGTCGGACAACGGGTTATCGCGGACCGGCCGACGGGGTACGTCGCCTCCATGAGCGAGACCGAGAGCGAGCAGGGGCACGACACCGAGAACACCGAGAGCACCGGGAACGCCGGGGACGCCGGCACCGGCGCGGTGGGCGAGGTCGGCGACGACCAGCTGCCCGAGGAGCTGCAGCCCAGCGAGGACAACCCGCTGGCCCGGCACCCCGAGCAGACCGGTGACGAGGCCGACGCGATCGGCCAGGACCGCGAGGGCGGGCCCGAGACCGCTCCCCTCGACGCCGACCAGGCCGACTACGGCTCCGGCGGCGACGCGGGCTGAGCCCCGGGGCCCGCAGACCTCGCGGTCGTGTCCCCGGCCCCCCGCGCCGCGGACACCAGGTGCAACGCGTCGGCGTGACCCAGGTCACGGCGTCGGCTCACTGGTCCAGCCGCGGGTGGCCCAGCGGTCGCTACGGAGCGAGCCGCACGACGCTCCAGCCCTCGCCGTCGCGACGGAAGACCAGCCGGTCGTGCATCCGGCCCTTGCGGCCCTGCCACAGCTCCACGGTCTCGGGAGCCACCCGGTAGCCGCCCCAGTGGTCGGGCACGGGCACGTCACCGGCCGCGTCGGCGTCGCCGTAGCGCTCCTCGACCCGCTGCTGCAGCGCGTCGAGCTCCTCGCGGGACCCGACCTCCTGCGACTGCGGCGAGGCCACCGCCCCGAGCTGCGAGCCGCGGGGGCGCTGCGCCCAGTAGGACTGCGTCTCCTCCCGGGTGACCCGCTCCACCGGGCCCTGCACGCGCACCTGGCGCTGCAGGTCGTGCCAGGGGAAGAGCAGCGCGGCGTGCGGCGTCGCGGCCAGCTGCTCGCCCTTGGCCGACCCGTAGTTGGTGTAGAAGACGAAGCCGCGCGCGTCGACGCCCTTGAGCAGCACCATGCGCGAGTCCGGGCGACCGTCGGGCGTCACCGTGCTCACCACCATCGCGTTGGGCTCGTGCAGCCCGGAGTCGATCGCCTGCTGCAACCAGCCCTCGAACGCCGCGACGGGATCCGTGCCCACGTCGTCCACGTCGAGCCCGGCGTCGCCGTACTCCCGTCGCAGCGCGGCGAGCCGCGCAGAGGTGTCACCCATGCCCCCTACGTAACCAGCAGCGCGCGGGCCACTCCCCCGCGCGGAGGTCTCACCCACTCCCCCCACGTCACCAGCAGCGCGCGGGCCACTCCCCCGCGCGCCACCAGCGACGCCTCGGACACTCCCCTGCCGCGCCGGGGCGCGATCAGTGCACAATGCGCACACGCGTGACGACCACCACAGACCGGCCCAGACGAGGGAGACCCCATGACCGAGGTGCACCACGGGCTCGAGGGCGTCGTCGCCTTCGAGACGCAGATCGCCGAGCCCGACAAGGAAGGGTCGGCGCTGCGCTACCGCGGCGTGGACATCGAGGAGCTCGTGGGGCGGGTGCCCTTCGAGAAGGTCTGGGGGCTGCTGATCGACGGCGCCTACGAGCCCGGCCTCCCCCCGGCCGAGCCCTACAACCTGCCCATCCACACCGGCGACGTGCGCGCCGACGTGCAGGCCGGCGTGGCGATGCTGGCGCCGATGCTCGGCATGGGCCAGACCTACGACATCTCCGACGAGCAGGCGCGCACCGACCTCTCGCGCATCGCGGTCATGGTGCTCTCCTACGCCGCGCAGTCCGCCCGGGGCATCGGTCAGCCGATCGTGCCGCAGCGCGAGGTCGACGAGGGTCACAGCCTCGCCGAGCGCTTCCTGATCCGCTGGAAGGGCGAGGCCGACCCCGGCCACGTCAAGGCGATCGACGCCTACTGGAGCTCCGCGGCGGAGCACGGGATGAACGCCTCGACCTTCACCGCGCGCGTGATCACCTCCACCGGCGCCGACGTCGCCGCGGCCTTCTCCGGAGCCATCGGCGCGATGAGCGGACCGCTGCACGGCGGCGCTCCCTCGCGGGTGCTCGGCATGATCGAGGAGGTGGAGCGCTCCGGTGACGCCGCCGGCTACGTCAAGGGCCTGCTCGACAAGCGCGAGCGCCTGATGGGCTTCGGCCACCGGGTCTACCGCGCCGAGGACCCCCGCGCCCGCGTGCTGCGGCGTACCGCCCGCGAGCTCGACGCCCCGCGCTACGAGGTGGCCGAGCAGCTGGAGAAGGCCGCCCTCGCCGAGCTGCGCGAGCGGCGTCCCGACCGGGTGCTCGAGACCAACGTGGAGTTCTGGGCCGCGATCGTGCTCGACTTCGCCGAGGTGCCGGCCCGCATGTTCACCTCGATGTTCACCTGCGCGCGCACCGGCGGCTGGTCGGCCCACATCCTGGAGCAGAAGCAGACCGGGCGGCTGATCCGTCCATCGGCCGTCTACGCCGGCCCCAGCGAGCGCCCCGCCGACTCCGTCGACGGCTGGGCCGACGCGTGGTCGGCCTGAGGAGGTCCGCCTAGCGGTAGCGGCGGCCCTCCGTGGTGGCGTACCAGCTGGTCTTGGCGCGCCCGCCCTTGCGCGAGAGCGAGACGTGCACGTGGTCGCGGTGGCGCAGCGTGGCCGAGCACTTCCGCAGCTTCTTGGGGTCGCAGCCGCTCGAGACGTAGCGGGTGGGCTCGAAGCCGCGGTAGGCCGCCCACATCCGGTCGTCCCAGATCACGTACATCACGCCCATGCGGCGGGCCAGCTCGTGCGCCTCGCCACTGGGCCCCTCGGCGAAGAGGGTGCGCAGCAGCTTGCGCACGCGCAGCCGGTCCTTCTTCTTCTTCGCGGTGACGGTCCAGTCGAAGGCGCGCCCCTCCTTGTGCTCCGAGACGCCCTTGCCGCACGCGCGGGTGATGCCACCGGCGGCGCCGCCGAAGCGGTCCACCGTCCAGGCGCGCATGGCGATCGCGCCCGGCTTCGCCCGGGGCGAGCAGCGGGTCTGCCCGTCGTAGCGGGCGTAGTCCTCGACGGGGGTCTCCTCGGCCGCCGAGGCCGCGGTCGGCAGCAGGGTCACCGTCCCGACGAGCAGGACGAGCGCGAGCAGCGGGGCGAGACGACGAAGCACGGGGGACCTCCAAGATCCCCGACACGCTACGTCGACCCTGTCCGGTTTGTCCGTGGTTCTGCGAACTCCCCCAGCCGCTTGCCGAAGCACCGCGAGAGCGGGGAGTCGCGGTAGAAGCCGAACTTCGGCACCTCCTCGTAGCCGCTGGAGGTGTAGAGCGCGATCGCCTCGGGCTGCCGCATGCCCGTCTCGAGCACCACCGCCCCGGCGCCCGCCGCGGCGGCGGTGCGCTCGAGGTGGCCCAGCAGCAGCCGCGCCAGGCCGCGACGCTGCGCGCGGGGGGCGACGTACATCCGCTTGACCTCCACGACCGAGGCGACGCCGTCCACGGCCACGTCGGTGTGCCGCCAGGCCCCGGTCGCGACGGGCTCGCCGTCGAGGTAGCCGACGAAGAAGGCACCGTCCGGGGGCTCGAAGTACGCCGGGTCGATCGGCGTCTCGTCGCGCCCGCCGTAGCGGGCGACGTACTCCTGCTGCACCTCCTCGACCAGGCGGGCGGCATCGGGGTGGTCGAGCGACCGGCGTACGACACGCCACGTGGGGACCTCGGGCACGACTGCGAGACTAGGACCGTGCCCGACTACGTCATCTCGCAGGACACCCTCCCCCGTGACGGACGCTTCGGCTCGGGACCCTCCAAGGTGCCGACCGACCGGCTCGACGCCCTGGCCGCCACCGGCACCACGCTGATGGGCACCTCGCACCGTCAGGCCCCGGTCAAGGCGCTGGTGCGCCGCGTGCGCGAGGGGCTGGGCGAGCTCCTCGGGCTGCCCGACGGCCACGAGGTGGTGCTCGGCAACGGCGGCACCCACGCCTTCTGGGACGCCGCCGTGCTCGCGCTGGTGGAGTCGCGGGCCCAGCACGTGGTGCTGGGCGAGTTCGGGGGCAAGTTCGCCGACGCGGTCGCGGCGGCCCCCTTCCTCGCCGCGCCGTCGGTGCGTCGCGCCGAGCCCGGCACCCTCCTGCTGCCCGAGGCCGAGGAGGGCGTCGACACCTACGCCTACGTGCACAACGAGACCTCCACCGGCGTGATGTCGCCCGTGCGCCGCGTCGGCGACGACGCAGCGCTGGTGCTGGTCGACGCGACGTCCGGCGCCGGGGGCCTCCCGGTCGACGTCGCCGAGACCGACGCCTACTACTTCGCGCCGCAGAAGTGCTTCGCCTCCGACGGGGGGCTCTGGGTCGCGGTGCTCTCCCCCGCCGCCGTCGAGCGCGCCGAGCGGCTGGTGGGCGAGCGGTGGGTGCCGCCGTCGGTCGACCTGGTGCAGGCGATCGAGAGCTCCCGCAAGGACCAGACCCTCAACACCCCGGCCGTCGCCACGCTCTTCCTGCTCGCCGAGCAGGTCGACTGGATGCTCGCCGAGGGCGGGCTGCCCGAGATGGTGCGCCGCACCACGGCGTCGTCCGGCGTGGTGCACGACTGGGTGCGTCGCACGCCGTACGCCGCGGCGTACGTCACGGACCCGGACGCCCGCAGCCTCGTGGTCTCCACCGTCGACCTCGACGACACCGTCGACGCCGCCGCGGTCGCGGCGGTGCTGCGGGCCAACGGCGTCGTCGACGTCGAGCCCTACCGCACGCTCGGCCGCAACCAGCTGCGCATCGCCACCTTCCCCTCCACCGACACCTCCGACGTCGAGGCCCTCACCGCCTGCATCGACGACGTCGTCGCCCACCTCAGCAGTCACGGGAGTTCACCGAATTCACCGGCCGGCCGGTGAATCTGCCACTGGCACGACGAAATTTCGGCGCGCTGGTTCCAGTGTCACCGGCCGGCCGGTGAATTCGTCACTCGAGCACCGCCCGCGCCACGGTCTCCCGCAGCAGCGCGTGGACGTCGTCGCCGAAGGCGACCAGGCGGGCCTCCGCGACCCGGGTGCGGGTGCCCAGCAGGGTCTCGACGGCGGCGAGGGCGGCGTCGTCGAGCGGCCAGCCGTAGATCCCCGCCGAGACGAGCGGGAAGGCGACCGTGCGGGCGCCCAGCTCGTCGGCGACGGCGAGGGCGCGCGCGTAGCAGGAGGTGAGCAGGCGACGGTCGCGCTCGCCCGCGGCGTGGTTGGGTCCGACCACGTGGATCACCCAGCGGGCCGGCAGGTCGCCGCCGGTCGTCCACCCCGCCTCGCCGGTGGCCAGGCCGTCGGGGAAGCGGCGCCGGCAGTCCTCGAGCACCGCCGGGCCGCCCGCGCGGTGGATCGCCCCGTCGACGCCCCCGCCGCCGCGCATCGCCCGGTTGGCGGCGTTGACCACCGCGTCCGTCCGCTGCGCGGTGATGTCGCCGCGCACCACCTCGAGCCTCATGCGTCCTCCCGGTCGCGGCGCCGCAGCGCCCACCCGATGCCCAGCGCCCCGAGTGCCAGCATGCCCGCCGCCAGCAGCACCGGTACGTCGCTCCTCGGCGCGGGGTCGACCGATGCCTGCGTCGCGGGAGGCGGCTCGGTCGGCTCGGTCGGCTCGGCCGCGGGCCGGGGTACGCGCCACACCGCGGTGCCGGCGCCCTCGCTGCCGACCAGCACCCGGCCCCCGGGACCCACCGAGAGCGTCTCGCCCTGCGGCTGCGGGGGCAGCGGGGCGGTCGCCACCCGCTCCCACGTGGCGGGGTCGTAGACGCCGAGGCCGGTGTAGCCGCGCACCAGCACGTGCCCCGTCGTCGCGTCGTACGCCGCGTCGGTGGCGAGCTCGCGCACCTGGCCCACGGGGCGCAGCACGTTGACGGCGTCGGCGCGCAGCGTGGCCGGGCCGCGCAGGACGACGCCGCCGGCGAGCGACTTGGTGATCACCGCGACGCGACCGCTGCGCAGCACCACGAGCGACTCGGCGTCGGCGCGCTCGCCCGCGGCGTAGGAGACGCCGTAGCTCTGGACCACCGGCCCCGGGCCGGGCACCACCTCGACCCGGTGCAGCCGCAGGTCGTCGCGCTCGCGCCGGTTGTCGCCGATGTCGCCCACCCAGACGTGCCGCGGACCCGCCGGGGCCAGCGCCTCGACGTCGCGCACCTCGACGCCGTAGTCGACCGTGCGCACCGTGGCACCCGTGGCGGCGTCGACGACGTAGAGCCGGGCGACGTCGCCGGAGTCGTTGGCGGTGACGACGACCTCGCCGAGGTCGACCAGCCCGCTGCTCTCGGCGATCCGCGGGTCCTGCCAGCGGAAGGCCCGCTCCGCGCCCGCCTCGGCGGCGTGCGCCGGGGTCGTCCCCGCCAGCAGCAGGCACGAGGTCACGACGCCGAGCAGGCGGGTCCTCACGTGTCGGCGTCCAGCCGCTCCGCCAGGGCGGGCCGCAGGCCCCACGCGCCGACGAGCTCGTCGTAGGCTGCCCGGTCGTCGTCGCGCTCCGGGGCGTCGGTGCGCACCGCCCGCAGCAGGGTGTTGCGCGGCGTGTGGGTGCTCTCGACGAACTCGACCACGTCGACCCGGTAGCCGTGCCGCCGCAGCAGCGAGGCCCGGAGCGCGTCGGTGAGGGTGTCGGCGAAGCGCTCGCGCAGGATGCCGTCGCGCACCAGGGCGGCGTACGCCGTGGGCGGCCGCGCGGCGCGCAGCTGGGCGGACACGTCGTGGTGGCAGCAGGGCGCGGCGAGCACCAGTCCTGCGCGCCACGACACCGCGCGGGCCAGGGCGTCGTCGGTGGCGGTGTCGCAGGCGTGCAGGGCCAGCACCACGTCGGGGGGCTCCGGCAGCTCGGCGTCGCCGATGCCCGCCTGCACGAAGTCGACCTCGCCGGCCACCCCGAGCCGCGCCGCCAGCTCGCTGTTGTGGCGTCGCGACTGCTCCTTGACGTCGACCCCGGTGAGGCGCACGGGCAGCCGCTGCGCGAGCCAGGCGTGGGCGGCGAAGGTCAGGTAGGCGTTGCCGCAGCCGAGGTCGACGACCCGCAGGGGGTCCTCGGGCGTGGGCGTGCGCACCGCACCGGTGGCCTGGGCGTCGGCGAGCGCGGCGGAGAGCTCGCGCACCAGCTGCTCGACCTGGCGCAGCTTGGCCTGGCGCGAGGGCTTGGTGCGCCCCTGCGCGTCGGTGATGCCGAGCTCGCGCAGCACCGGGCTCGCCGGGTCGAGCAGGCGCTCCTTGGCGCGGTCGTGCTCGCGGCGCGGCGCCGCCTCGCGGGCCTCCGCGCGCGAGTGCAGCAGCGGCTGCCCCTTCTTGGTCACGCGCAGCTGGTGGGTCTGCGTGGTGGTCTCGACGTGCCAGTTGGCGTAGGCCTCGGCCATCAGCTCCGCGAGGGCGCCGGCGGCGTCCTCGTGGTTGCTGGTGTGCGCCTGGGTCTCGTCGTACGCCGTCACCTGCAGCCGGCGGCCGGCCTTCAGGTCGACCCAGCGCAGCTCGACGCGGCGCCAGCGGGGGGCGGGCTGCCCCTTGCGACGACCGCTCGCCAGCGCGCGGACGAGGTGCTCGTCGTCGAGGACCTGCTCGCGCAGCAGCGCGAGGGCGTCCTCCAGCGACCCACTCATCGGCGCGACCCTCCCCCGCCCGACCTCACTTGGTCAAGGCGGCCACGACGACGATGAGGATCAGGCCCGCCAGGGCGGCCGGGATGACCAGCCGGCGGTAGCGAGGATGCATGGGCGGAGTCTATTCACCGCACCCCGACGGGGTCGGCGGCCTCGTCGGGCTGGGTGCGGGGGACCTCGACGGGGCGGTCGAGCGCGGCGCCGCGGGCGAAGACCGCGATCGAGAGCAGCACGCCGGTCAGGGTGAGCAGGCCGCCGCCGAGCAGCGTCCAGCGGGCGCCGAGCTGCTCGCCGAGCCACCCGATGAAGGGCGACCCGAGCGGCGTGCCGCCCATCAGCACCATCAGGTAGAGGGCCATCACCCGGCCGCGCAGCTGCGGGGCGGTGGCGAGCTGCATGGTGGTGTTGGCCGCGGTGATCATCGTGAGGGCGAAGAAGCCGAGCGCCGGCACCACCAGCGCGTAGGCGAGGTAGGTCGGCGACAGCCCGGCCACGATCTCGACCAGCGCGAAGGCGACCGCCGAGCCGACCACCAGCCGCAGCCGCACCCGGGTGCGGCGCGCGGCCAGCAGGGCGCCGGTCAGCGACCCGACCGCCATGATCGAGCCGAGGATGCCGTACTCCGTGGCCCCCTTGCCGAAGACCTCGGTGGCCATCAGGGCGGAGGTCATCTGGAAGTTCAGCCCGAAGGTGCCGACGAAGAAGACGGTGCTGAGCACCAGCAGCAGGTCGGGGCGCCCGCGCAGGTAGCGCACGGCGTCGCCGATCATGCCCTTGTGGCGCTCCTCGGGCGTCGTGAGCGTCAGCTCGCTGGAGCGCATCCGCCCGAGCGCGACCAGCACGGCGCCGTAGCTGAGCCCGTTGAGCAGGATCACCCAGCCGGTGGCCTCGACGCCGCCGCCGAAGGCCGCGATCAGCACGCCGGCGACCGCGGGCCCGAGCAGCCGCGCGGCGTTGAACGACGCGGAGTTCAGGCCGACCGCGTTGGTCAGGTCGTCGGGACCCACCATCTCGCTGACGAAGCTCTGCCGCGCCGGGGCGTCGAAGGCGGTGCCGATGCCGAAGACGAAGGCCAGCACCCACACGTGCCACACCTCGACCACCCCGGTGATCGCGAGGCCCGCGAGCACCAGCGCCGTCGCCGCCATCATCGTCTGGGTGATCTTGAGCAGCCGCAGCTTCGACATCCGGTCGGCGACCAGGCCGGCGTACGGGCTCAGCAGCAGGGCGGGCAGGAACTGCAGGCCCGTGGTGATGCCCAGAGCGGTGCCGACGTTGCCGCTGCCGGTCGCGAGCACGACCACCAGCCAGTCCTGCGCGACGCGCTGCATCCAGGTACCCGTGTTGGACACGACCCCGCCGGCGGCGTACAGGCGGTAGTTGCGGTTGTGCAGGGAGCGGAACGTGGGACTCAAGCAGTGGCCAATCTGTGGATCAGGGGGGCGGCGTCGCGCAGCAGCGCGCGCTCGTCGGGGGTCAGCTCGCGCAGCCGGCGGGCCAGCCACGCGTCGCGGCGACGGCGGTCGGCGAGGAGCACCTCGCGACCCCGGTCGGTCAGCGTCACCACGACCACCCGGCCGTCGGTCTCGTGGGGGCGGCGCGCGGCGTACCCCTCCTCCACCAGGCCGTTGACCGTGCGGGTCATCGACGGCGGCTGCACCCGCTCGTGCGCGGCGAGCGCACCGACGGTGCACTCGCCCTCGCGGAAGAGGATGCCGAGCGCGCTCAGCGCCGCGACGCTGAGCGGGTTGTCGGGCTCGCGCTCGCTGCGCAGCCGTCGCGACAGCCGCATCACCGAGAGCCGGAGCTCGGAGGCGAGCCCGGTGTCGGTGCGCGACGCAGCCTGCACGGTGGGAGTCATGGTTGTTTACTGTAACTCATTACCCCTGCTAACTATTTCTCACGGCCCGGAGGGTGAGCTTGCGAACCCTCCGAGCTGGCCGGGAGGTCGAGGTGCGAGGCACCGGCCCGAGGAACGAGGGCCGGTGCCGAAGCCTCGGGACCCCTCCACCCGGCCCGTGTGCACGCAGGTGAGGCGTATCGGCGTCAGGTGAGCAGGCGGGTGAGGGGGTCGATCGCGAAGTAGGTGACGAAGAGGACGGCGATGACCCACATCAGGGGGTGGATCGCACGGAAGCGGCCGCGCACCACCTTGATCAGCACCCAGGCGAGGAAGCCCGCGCCGATGCCGACGGTGATCGAGTAGGTGAAGGGCATCAGCACGATGGTCAGGAAGGCGGGGATCGCGATGTCGACGTCGTCCCAGTCGATGCCCTTGACCTGCTGCATCATCAGGAAGCCGACGAGGACCAGCGCGGGCACCGCGGCCTCGAGCGGGATCACGGCCACCACAGGCGCGGCGAAGACCGACAGCAGGAACAGCACACCCGTCACGACCGAGGCCAGCCCGGTGCGGGCGCCCTCCCCGACGCCGGCGGCCGACTCGATGTAGGAGGTGTTGGACGACACCCCGGCCGCGCCACCCGCCGCGGCGGCGACGGAGTCGACGACGAGGATGCGTCGGGTGTTGGGCGGGGTGCCGCTCTCGTCGAGCAGCCCGGCCTCGGCGCCGATGGCCGTCATCGTGCCCATGGTGTCGAAGAAGTCGGCCAGCATCAGGGTGAAGACGAGCAGCGCGACGGCGACCAGGCCGATCCGGTCGACCGAGCCGAAGAGGTTGAACTCCCCCAGCGTGCCGAAGTCGGGCAGCTCGAGGATCCGGTCGGGCAGCGTGGGGGCGGTGAGGCTCCAGCCGGCGTCCCCGACGACCGCCTCCACGAGGATCGCGACCACCGTGGTGACGGCGATGGAGATCAGGATCGCGCCCTTGACCTGGCGCACCCACAGCGCCACCACGAGGACGAGCCCGACGGCGAAGACGAGCACGGGCCAGCCCGAGAGCTGTCCGGAGGCACCGAGCTGGACGGGGACCGTGGTGTTGGCGGCGTCGGGGATCCGGGTGACGAAGCCGGCGTCGACGAAGCCGATGAGGGCGATGAAGAGGCCGATCCCGACCGAGATCGCGATCTTCAGCTGGCCGGGCACCGCGTGGAAGACCGCCTCGCGGAAGCCGGTGAGCACCAGCACGAGGATGATCAGGCCCTCCAGGACGACCAGGCCCATGGCGTCGGCCCAGGTCATCTGCGAGGCCAGCGCGAAGGCGACGAAGGCGTTGAGCCCCAGCCCCGCGGCGAGCGCCAGCGGGTAGTTGGCGACCAGGCCCATCGCGAGGGTCAGCACGCCGGCGACGAGCGCCGTGCCGGCCGCGATCATCGCGATGTTGGGGCCGGCCGTGCCACCCCCCAGGTAGTTGCCGTCGACGTCGGTGGCATTCCCGAGGATGAGCGGGTTGAGCACGATGATGTAGGCCATCGTGAAGAAGGTGACGACGCCGCCGCGCACCTCGCGGCCCACCGTCGAGCCGCGCTCGGTGATCTTGAAGAACTGGTCCACGAGGCGGCATCCAACCACGTCGAGGGGCGGGCTCGGGTTACGGCCAGGTCAACGCTGCGGACTCCGTGGTTTCATGACGGCATGTCCGACGAGCAGCCGATGGTGCACGAGATCGGCAACCGCACCTACCTGGTGGCCGACGTCGAGCCGCTCGACCTCGACGGCGTGCGCACCATGCAGGTCGGTACGGCGCTGTGGGGCGTCGCGCTGCTGCTCCTGCTCCCCTTCCGCGGCGAGCTCGAGGCGCGCGACGCGACCTGGTGGCTGTGGGTGTGCGTGGCCGGCTTCGGTCTCGGCCTGGTGGGGTGGGACCACTGCCGTCGCATGCGGCGCCGCCGCGTCGAGCACGTCGACGAGGACCCCGCCGCCACCGACTGAGCAAGATCGGTCGGGCGCGGCACGGCCGGCGCGTCGCACAGTGAGGACATGACGACGATGACCCCTCCGCCCCGCGGCCGCGACCGGCTCCGGGAGCTGCTCGAGGCCGTGCTCGCCGAGCCGCACGGCGACCTGGAGCAGATGGCCGGTGGCGCCCACGCCTCGGCGTACCACTTCAGCCGCCAGCTGACGCGCCACGCGGGCGAGCCACCGGTCTCGATGCGCAGGCGGGTGCTGCTCGAGCGGGCGGCCTGGCGGCTGCGGGGCGGTGCGTCGGTGACCGAGGTGGCGCTCGAGGCGGGCTACGGGAGCGTCGACGGCTTCTCCCGCGCCTTCGCCCGGTCCTACGGCCACCCGCCCAGCGAGGTCGCGGACTCCGGGGCCGGGCACTGGCTGCCCGCCCCCAACGGCATCCACTTCCACCCGCCGACCTCGCTGTGGGTCGAGGAGCGCCCCGGCCGCGCGTCCGGTGGCGGGCACGTCCTGGGCGAGCTGGTGCTGCACGACGTCGACGACACCCGGGAGGTGATCGGGCTGGCCGCGGCCGTGCCCGACGACGACGTACGGCGCCCGCTGCTGCCCGGTCACGTGACGCTGCCCTGGGACGGCGCCGAGGAGTCGCTGCTGGCGACGCTCGACGCGACGGTGTGGACCAAGGAGGTGTGGGTGGCGGCCATCACCGGCGCCGAGCAGCCCGAGCGTCCGCCCGCCGACCCGGCGACGCTCGCCGAGCGCCACGAGCGGGCGGCGGCCGACTGGCTGGCCGCGGTGCGCGACGTCGAGCGTCGGGACGCGTGGCAGGACCGGTTGGTCGACGCGCTGTGCGAGCCGCCGCAGAGCTTCGTCGTCGGCGGGGTGGTGCAGCACGTGCTCACCCACGCCGCGCACCGGCGGCTGCTCGCCCGCGCGATGCTGCGGATGCTCGGCCACGAGGCCGGCAGCGGCGACCCGCTCGACTGGCAGCTGCGGCGCAGCGACGGGCGGGGGGCGTCGTGACCCGGGTGCGCTACTACACCGCCACGACCCTCGACGGCTTCCTCGCCGACGAGCACGACTCCCTCGACTGGCTCTTCGAGCAGCAGCAGGGCGAGCCGGGCGGGCTCGGCGACTTCGACGACTTCACCGCCGGCATCGGCGCGCAGGTGATGGGGGCGACGACCTACGAGTGGGTCTGCGAGCACGAGCCCGACTGGGACCCCTCCCCCGGCCAGCCGCTGTGGGTCTTCAGCCACCGCGACCTGGTGCCGCGCAACGAGGCGGTGCGGGTGGTGCAGGGCCCCGTCGCGGAGCACCTGGACGCCATCGTCGCCTCCGCCGGCGACAAGGACGTCTGGGTGGTCGGCGGCGGCGACCTCGCGGGCCAGCTGGCCGACCTCGGACGCCTCGACGAGGTGCTCGTCTCGATCGCCCCGGTCGTGCTGGGCGCCGGCCGTCCCCTGCTCCCCCGCCGCCACGACCTCACGCTGCTCGACGTCGAGCGCAGCGGCGACTTCGTCGTGGCGCGGTACGCCGTGCGCGGCCCGCGGCCGGTTTCACCAGTTGACCTGTGAAACCGACGCGCCGCCGACTCCGGTCAGAAGGTCTCGAGCTCGTCCTCGGCCAGGGTGTCGTAGACCGGGTCGGGCAGCGGCTGGGGCAGCTGCTTCTTGCGCAGCTGGGCCTCGGAGTGGGCGCCGCAGCCGTGGTCGAGGGAGACCGCGCGGCCGTCGTCGTTGGCCTGCTCGTTGGCGCACACGCCGAACATCGTCGACAGCGGGCCGGCGAGGCGCACCAGGAAGCCGCAGCTGCCGCAGCGGGCCGGGGCGGAGGTGGCCAGGGGGGTGTCGGGGCCGCCGTCGCCGGCGTACCAGCGCTGCGCGGTGCCGTCGCGTCCCTCGAGCGAGAGCACGCGGGCCCGGCCGAGGCCGACCTCCTCGACGACCGCCTCGGCCACGGGGTCCGGGGCGTCGCCGGCCAGCCACGTGGGCACCAGGCGGGCGTCGTCCTCGTCGGTGGGGAGCAGGTCGCCGGGCGAGAGGTCGCCCGGACGGATCCGCTCGCGGTAGGGCACCCACGCGGGCGCGACGATCGCCTCGTCCCCGGGGAGCAGGACGGCCTCGTCGACGGTGGGCCGCTCCTGGCCGGCGGGCAGCGCGACCGTGACGGCCCAGGCCCAGCCGCGGTAGCCGGGCTTGAGGCAGCCGAAGCGGTGCGTGGCGACCTCGGGCGCGTCCTCCTGGACCGCGCCGAGGTGCTCGCCGACGACGTCGGCGCCGACCTGCTCGACCAGGCTGGCGCGGGCGGCGGCGACCGCCTCCAGGGCGGCGCCCCCGGTCTCGGGGTGGGCTGTGGACATCACGTCGCGGATTGTCCCTCATCGGGCCGGGTCGTGTCTGCCCGGGCCGCCGCCCTTGGCAGGATGAGGCCATGACCGGCACCGACGACGCGCCCGGGCCCGAGCAGCCCGCCTCGGCGCCGGGTGCCGGACGCCGCCTCGCGGGCGCCACCGGGCGGGGTCTCAAGCGCGCCGGGGGCGCGACGGGGCGCGGCGCGACGTACACCTTCCGCCAGGCGCGGCGGGCCTCGCACGCCGAGGGGGCGGGCGACTCGGGGCTCTACCGGCTGATCGAGCTGCACGCCTTCAACGCCGCCGGCGACGCCGCCGTCGCGATCTCGCTGGCCGGCACCCTCTTCTTCGCCCAGCCCGGCGAGGCCCGGGGGCCGATCGCGCTCTTCCTGGGCCTGACGATGCTGCCCTTCGCGGTCGTCGCCCCGCTGCTGGGCCCCTTCCTCGACCGCTTCAGCCACGGACGCCGGTGGGCGATCGGCGGCACCATGGCCATCCGGGCCTTCCTGTGCTGGCTGATGGCCGACGCCGTCGCCTCGCAGTCGCTGCTGATGTACCCCACCGCGCTCGGCGTGCTGGTCTCCTCCAAGGCGTACGGCGTCGCGCGCGCGGCCACCGTGCCACGGCTCCAGCCGCCCGGGCTGACGCTGGTCAAGGCCAACAGCCGGATCTCGCTGGCCGGCGTGGTCGGGGCGGCGATCTCGGCGCCGCTCGCGGTGGGGGCGTCGTACTTCGGCTCGCAGTGGTCGCTGCGCTACGCCTTCGTCGTCTTCGCCGGCGCCACGATCCTCTCGATCCTGCTGCCCGCGCGGGCCGACGCCACCGTCGGCGAGGAGAGCCTCGAGTCGACCACCGGACGCCGCTTCACGATGCCGCGCGACGTCGCCTTCGCGCTGCGCTGCAACCTCGGGCTGCGGGTGCTCTCGGGCTTCCTGACCATCTACATGGCCTTCCTGCTGCGGGCGCAGCCCTTCGAGGGCTTCGAGCAGCAGACCACGCTGCTCATGGGGCTGGTGATCGGGGCCGCCGGGCTCGGCAACACCATCGGCATCAGCCTGGGCTCGCTGCTCAAGCGCGTCACGCCCTCCCTGACGGTGGTGGTCGCACTGGTGGCCGACGCCGTGATCGTGGTCGTCGCCGCGGTCGCCTACAGCCTGGCCGCGGCGGTGCTGCTCGGCCTGACCGCCGGCGTCGCCCAGGCGATGGGCAAGGTCTCGCTCGACTCCACGATCCAGGACTCCGTGCCCGAGCGGCACCGCACCTCCGCCTTCGCCCGCTCCGAGACGCTGCTGCAGCTCTCGTGGGTGCTGGGTGGATTCATCGGGATCGCGCTGCCGCTCATCCCCCGGCTCGGGCTGGGCGTGCTCGCCGCCCTGCTCGTCAGCTGGACGGCGTTCGTGCTGCTCCGCCGGCCAGGCGGGTCTGCCACTCCTCCAGCACCTCGGGCCGGGTCGGTCGCGTGAGCAGGCTGACCACCACGTAGACGACCGCGCTGGAGGCCAGGCCGAAGTAGATCGGCTCGTTGGCCAGCACGTCGCCGACGACGGCCATGGTGCCCAGGGTGACGGCGGTGCCGACCCCCATCGACCACAGCGCCCCGGCCCCGGTGGCGCGCCGCCACAGGAAGCCGCCCAGGATCGCGACGAGCAGGCCGCCGACCAGGATGTCGTAGGCGATGGTCAGCGCGGCGACGACGTCGTCGAGCAGGGAGGCGATCACGATCACCACGACGCCGAGCACCACGACGTAGGCCCGGTTGGCCTGCACGTCGCGCTCGGGGTCGACCTCGGCGCCGGGCGTGGTCGAGCGGCCCAGCAGGCCCGCCAGCAGCGGGCGCACGTCGGCGCGGGCGACGGTGGCGGTGGCGATCAGCGCCCCCGAGGCGGTCGACATCATCGCGGCGACGGCGGCCGCCAGCACCAGGCCGCTGACGCCGACCGGGAGGATGGTCTCGGCGATCTGCGCGTAGACGTCGTCGCTGACCTCGACGGCGAGGAAGGTCGAGGCGGCGGTGCCGATCAGCGCGCCGGCGACGCCGTAGAGCAGGCAGTAGACGCCGGCCGCGGCACCGCCCCAGCGCGCCACCTCGGGCGAGCGGGCGGTGAAGACCCGCTGCCAGATGTCCTGCCC
>JBQGFI010000396.1:0-2400 GCA_052040065.1 Marmoricola sp. | reverse complement strand
AGCACCTCGCGCAGCACCGCCACCCCCTCCATGAGCGAGAAGCCGGCGCCGATGCAGCGGCGTACGCCCCCGCCGAAGGGGATCCAGGTGTTGGTCGCGACCTCGCCGTCGGCGAAGCGCTCGGGGCGGAAGGCCTCGGGGTCGCGGTGCTGCTCGGCGTCGGCGTGGGCGAGCAGGATCGAGGCGGCGACCGTGACCCCCGCGGGCAGGTCGACGCCGCCGACGGTGGCCGGGGCTCGGAGCTGGCGCACCACCATCGGGATCACGGGGTGCAGCCGCATCGACTCCTTCAGCACGGCCTCGAGGTGGTCGGCGTCGCCCTCGACGGCCGCCACCCGGGCGCGCGCCTGCGCCGCGGGGTCCTTGCCCAGCTCGTGCAGCGCCCAGGCCAGGGCGGTCGCCGTGGTCTCGTGCCCGGCGAGCAGCAGCGTGACGAGCTGGTCGCGCAGCTCCTCGTCGTCCAGCCCGGCGCCGTCGTCGTCGCGCACCCGCAGCAGCTGCGAGAGCACGTCGCTGCGGTGCTCGAGGTCGCTGGCCTGCCGCCGCTCCTCGATCTCGGTGAAGATGACGCGGTCGAGCGCGACCTGGTTGTCGACGGTGCGCTTCCAGGGCCCGAGCCGCTGCAGCCACGGGATCCCCCAGCCCAGGAACACCACCGGGTTGATGTCGACGGTCCGGTTGACCAGCGGCCGCAGCCGGGCCAGCCGCTCCTCGTCGGTGACGCCGAAGACGACCTGGAGGATGACCTCGAGGGTGAGCGCGTTCATCCGGTCGAGCGCGCCCACCTCCTGGCCGTGGGCCCAGGAGCCGACCTCCGACTTGGCCAGGCCGCTCACGAGGTCCTCGTAGCCGCGCAGCGCGTGCCCGTTGAAGGCCGGCATCAGCAGCCGCCGGGCGCGCTTGTGCTGGGAGGAGTCGACCAGCAGCAGCGAGTGCTCCCCCATCACCGGGCCGAGGATGGCGTTGCCCTTGCCGGCGTGGAAGACCTCGGGGTCGCCGGCGAAGATCTCGCGCACGTGCTCGGGGCGGTGGAAGAAGACCACCTGCTGCCCCTCCGGCACGATCGAGATGGTGAAGGTGTCGCCGTAGCGGCGCCGCAGCGCCGGGACGAAGCGGTGGCGGAAGCGGGTCAGCGCGATGCTCTGCACCAGCCCGGGCCACCGCGGGCCCGGCGGCAGGTCCGCGGCAGCCGGTCGCCGGCCGGTGCGACTGCGGTCGGGGCGCATCCGCTCGAAGCGGCGCAGCGTGATGCGCGCGTGGTCGTGGGCCGAGGACGTCGACGTCGCCATACCGACAGTATGCCCAGGGTCGGCCGTCACGGGCAGGCCGCGTCTCGCGGCGGGGGTGGGCGGGTCAGCCCAGCAGCTGCGCCGCCTTGATCAGCGTCTGCCACAGGCCGTAGGCCAGCGGCACGCCGACGAGCGTCCAGGCGCCCGCAACGACCAGGGTCGGCGTGGTGCTCTCGCCCGACGGTGAGGTCGAGGTCGTCCGGTCCTGGCTCATCGGGTGCCTCCGCTGGTCTCGGCCGGCGCCACGTCGCGCTCGGCGGCGCTCGCGACGTCGTGGTCGACGTGCTTCTCCGCGACCGGGGTCACGGTCAGGTTGGCCACGAAGGCCACCCCGAGCAGGCCCACCATCGTCAGCAGCGCGGGGTAGTAGTCGGAGGCCACGAGCTCGCCGGGCGTGCCCGCCGCGTCGAGGAAGCCGTTGACGATGAGCGGGCCCATCACCCCGGCCGCCGCCCACGCGGTGAGCAGCCGGCCGTGGATGGCACCGACCTCGAGGGTCCCGAACATGTCCTTGAGGTAGGCCGGGATCGTCGCGAAGCCGCCGCCGTAGTAGCTCAGGATCACCAGCGCCAGCACGACGAAGAGGCCGACGCTGGTCTGGCCGAGGGTGGCCATCAGGGCGTACAGGACGCCGCCGACGCCGAGGTACATCATGTAGGTCGGCTTGCGCCCGACCTTGTCGGAGAGGCTCGACCACACGAAGCGGCCCGCCATGTTGGCCAGGCTCAGCATGCCGACGAAGCCGGCGGCCTCGGCCGCGCTCACGCTGCTCTCGCCGTCGCCACCGCGGAAGAAGTCCTGGATCATCGGGGCGGCCTGCTCGAGGATGCCGATGCCGGCTGTGACGTTGCAGAAGAGGATCACCCACAGCGCCCAGAACTGCCGGGTCTTGACGGCCTCGTTGGCCCGCACCAGTGCGCCGTTGCGGCCCGGCTGGTGCTCGGCCTTCTCGTCGTCCTCGTGACCGGGGGCGACCCGGACGAGCGAGGCGCCGATCAGCATGAAGACCAGGTAGACCGCACCCAGGGTCAAGAAGGTGCTCGCCAGCGCGGAGGCGCCGGCGCTGTCGGCGCTGCCGCCGTAGAGCGTGAGCAGCGCGGTCGAGAGCGGC
>JBQGFI010000395.1:0-20651 GCA_052040065.1 Marmoricola sp. | reverse complement strand
TCCCCACCACGAGCTCGGCCGCGGCCACCCGGCCCCGGAGGGCGTCGGGAGTGGCGAGCTGGGTGAGCGTGCCGCGCGCGACCACCGAGACCGTGTCGGCCGCTCCGGCGACGGCGAGCGCCGTCAGGGTGACCACCAGGCCGTCGACGACGGCGAAGACCGTCAGGGCGACGCACCAGCACGAGGCGGCCACGAGCATCACCACGCCCTGGCGGGGCAGCCGGGTCCACGCGCCGGAGAGCAGCGAGACCACCACCCCGCCGAGCGCCACGGCGCTCATGAAGAGCCCCAGCGTCTGGGCCGAGCCACCGAAGCGCTCCTCGTTGACCATCGGGAAGAGCGCCACCGGCATCGCGAGCAGTGTCGCCGAGAGGTCGGTGAGGAAGCTGCCGCGCAGCGCCGGGCGGCGTACGACGAAGCCCAGGCCCGCGCCCACGCGGCGCAGCGCCGCCCGGGTGCCGTCGGGTGCGTGGTCGGGCTCGGGCGGCATCGCGGGCAGCCGGGCGACGCCGTGCACCGAGACGGCCAGGGCCGCCACCTGGGCGGCGTAGCACCACGCCAACCCGGCGCCGGCGGTGAGCAGGCCGCCCACAGCCGGGCCGACCAGCATGGCGGCCTGGAAGCCGATGTGGGTCAGGGCGAGGCCGGCCGGCACGAGGGCGGGGGCGAGCAGCCGGGGCACGAAGGTGCGTCGGGCGGGTCCGGCGAGCGCGGCGAAGGTCGTCTGCAGCGCCACCAGCGCGAGCACCACGAGCACCGAGCGGTTGTCCAGCACGGCCTGGGCCGCCAGTATCGCCGTCGCGACGAGCTGCCCCACGGTGCCCAGCAGCACCAGGCGTCGGCGGTCGTGGGTGTCGGCGAGGACGCCGCCCAGCAGCGAGACCACGACGAGGGGCACGGCGTGGGCCAGTCCCACGGCGCCGGTCCAGAGCGGGTCACGGGTCAGGCGCCACACCTGGAGCAGCACCGCGAAGAGGGTGACCTGGGCGCCCAGCACCGAGACCGCCTGCGTCCACCACAGGCGTCGGAAGTCGGCACTCGCCCGCAGCGGCCGCAGGTCGAGGAGGCTGGCCCGGATCACCGGGCGGCCAGGTGCGCGCGCACCCGGTCGGCGAAGGCGCGGCGCGCCAGGGCCTCCTCGAGGTCGTGCACGACCCGCGACAGCGGGTAGTCGGTCTCGGCCTCCAGCTCGGCCACCGCGGCCTCGGTGGCTCGCCACTCCGCGGCGCCGAGGGTGGCGACCTCACGGCCCCGCGCGGTGAGCCGGACGCGCTGGGCGCGGCCGTCGTCCGGGTCGGGCACCCGCTCGACCAGGTCGTGCCGCGCCATCACGGCCACGGTCTGGCTCATCGCGGAGTGCGTGACCTCGCACTCCGCGGCGAGGCCGCGGATGGTGAGCGGTCCCGTGTGCGCCAGGCGGACGAGCGGCAGCACGTGCCGGGCCGAGATCCCCTCGTGGCCGGCGTCGAGGTAGATCTGCTCGATCTCGGTGTCCATGAGCCGCAGCAGCCGGAAGAGCGGTCGCCACCGGCTCTCGCGGGTCGGGTCGGTCACCGGGAGACCGTAACAGCCCTGTCACAGATATGACAGGACTGCTACACCTGAGGGCTGACGGCCGCGACCACGACCGGCCACGCCGAGGAGAGCGGGTCGATCAGCGCCATGTGGTCGGCGTCCACCTCCACGTAGGAGATCCACGGGTGGCGCGCGGCCAGGGCGCGTGAGAGCGCCACCGGGACGGCCTCGTCGCGGGTGCCGTGCACGACGGTCACGGTGCCCGCAGGGCGCTGCTCGAGCAGCTCCGCGGGGTCCGCCCCCGCGGGGTCGGCGCCGTTGAGCAGTGCCGCGGCCGCACCGTCGCCGAGGTCGAGGCGCAGTGCCTCGCCCAGGTCGCCCACCGGTGCCAGTGCGACCACGTGGTCGAGCGGGGCGCCGGTGGCGGCCAGCCAGAGCACCAGGTGCCCGCCGGCGGAGTGCCCCACCGCGGTCGTGCGCGGGGGCGTCCACGGCAGCGCCGCCGGCACGGCCGCGAGCGCGCGGCGTACGTCGTCGCCGGTGGTCGGCCAGCCGCCCCCCGCGCCGTCGCGGTCGTCGCCGGGACCGACGCGGCGGTACTCCGGCGTCACCACGACGTGGCCGAGGTCCGCCAGCGCGCGGGCCTGGGGACGGGTGTGGACCCGGTCCCACGCCGAGCGCCAGAAGCCGCCGTGCACGAGCAGCACCACCGGGGCGGGGCCCTCGGGCACCTCGCCGCCCGGCAGGTGGAGGTCGAGCAGGCCGCACGCGTGGTCGGCGTACCGCAGTGTGAGGTCGGGGGCACTCCCGTCGGGACCAGCCATCGCCCTAGGGTGACCGACATGACCCAAGCAGTGAGCAAGTGGGAGTACCTGACCGCGCCCGTGCTGGTGCACTCGACCAAGCAGATCCTCGACAACTTCGGCTCCGACGGCTGGGAGCTGGTGCAGATCGTGCCCGGGATGAACCCCGAGAACCTCGTCGCCTACTTCAAGCGCCCGGTGGCATGAGCACCCCCGAGGAGCGCCTGGCCGCGCTCGGGCTGGAGGTGCCCGAGGTGGCCAAGCCGGTGGCGGCGTACGTGCCGGCGGTGCGCAGCGGCCAGCACGTCTTCACCTCCGGCCAGCTGCCGATGCGCTCGGGCGAGCTGATCGCCACGGGCAAGGTCGGCGGCGAGGTCACCCAGGAGGTGGCCGTCGAGTGCGCCCGGCAGTGCGCGCTCAACGCGCTCGCCGCGGTGCGCGCCGAGGTCGGCGACCTCAGCGACGTGCGCCGGGTGGTCAAGGTGGTCGCCTTCGTCGCGTCCACGCCCGACTTCACCGGGCAGCCGCAGGTCGCCAACGGCGTGTCCGAGCTGCTCGGCGAGGTCTTCGGCGACGCGGGCGTGCACGCACGCTCCGCGGTCGGTGTGCCCGTGCTGCCCCTCGACGCCCCCGTCGAGGTCGAGCTGGTCGTCGAGGTCTGAGGCTTGCAGCGCGTCAGGCTGCCGGCGTCCTTCGTCGAGTCGGCGCGGGCCTACCGCACCGGCGAGCGGGAGCCGGCCGAGCCTCGGGACGCCGCCACCGTGGTGCTGCTGCGCGACGGTGACCGCGGTCCCGAGGTGTACCTGCTCCGTCGGCAGACCTCGATGGCCTTCGCCGGCGGCATGTGCGTCTTCCCGGGCGGCGGCGTCGACCCGCGCGACTTCGACCACGAGATCCGCTGGACCGGCCCCGCGCCCGAGCGGTGGGCCGAGCTGCTCGGCACCGACGTCGCCCGCGCGCGGGCGCTGGTGTGCGCGGCGGTGCGCGAGACCTTCGAGGAGTCGGGGGTGCTGCTCGCCGGCGACGCGGCCGACACGGTCGTCTCCGACACCACCGGCGAGGAGTGGGAGCGCGACCGGGCGGCGCTTGAAGCCCGCGAGCTGGCCTTCACCGACTTCCTGACCGCCCGTGGCCTGGTGCTGCGCACCGACCTGCTGGCGCCGTTCCGCGCCTGGCTCACCCCCGAGTTCGAGCCCCGGCGCTACCGCACCTGGTTCTTCGCCGCGGTGCTGCCGCCCGGCCAGCGCACCCGTGACGTCTCCACGGAGTCCGACCAGGTCGCCTGGCTCCCCGCGCTGCACGCCGTGGAGGAGGTCGAGGCCGAGCGGGTCGCGATGCTGCCGCCGACCTACCAGACCTGCCTGGAGGTGGCGCAGCACGACGCCGCGGGCGCGGTGCTGGCGGCCGGCGCCGACCGGGTGCTGGAGATGTTCACCCCCGAGCTGGTCGAGGACGACGACGGCGCGACGATGACCTCGCCCGCCTGGATGCAGCAGCTGCTCGCCGCGCGGGAGCGCCCGTGAGCTGGGCCGGCGGCGCCTTCGGCGAGCGCGCCCGCTGCGTGCTCGCCCCCAACGCCGACCACATGACCCTCGACGGCACCAACACCTGGGTGCTCCGCGAGCCCGGCGCCCGGCGCTCGGTCGTCATCGACCCGGGCCCGGCCCACGCCGGCCACCTCGACGCGGTCGCCGAGGCGGCTGGTGACGTCGCCGCCGTGCTGCTCACCCACCACCACCTCGACCACTCCGAGGCCGCCCGGGAGTTCGCCGAGCGGGTGGGCTGTGGCGTGCGCGCGCTCGACCCGGCGTACCGGCTGGGCGACGAGGGGCTCGGTGAGGGCGACGTGGTCGAGGTCGACGGGCTGGAGGTGCGCGTGGTCGCCACGCCGGGCCACACGGCCGACTCCCTGTCCTTCGTGCTGCCCGCCGAGCGTGCCGTCCTCACCGGGGACACCGTGCTCGGGCGCGGCACCACGGTGGTGGCCCACCCCGACGGCCAGCTGGGCGCCTACCTCGGCTCGCTGCGCCGGCTGCACGCCTTGGCCGAGGCCGAGGAGATCGCCACGGTGTGGCCCGGTCACGGACCCGTCATCGACGAGGCCCTGCCCGCGCTCGACTTCTACCTGGCCCACCGGCGGCAGCGCCTGGAGCAGGTGGAGCAGGCGGTCGTCGACCTCGGCGAGGTGGCCGACGACGTGCTGCCGCGCCGCGTGGTCGAGGTCGTCTACGCCGTCGTCGACCCGGTGCTCTGGGGTGCCGCCGAGCTCTCGGTGCGTGCGCAGCTCGCCTTCCTCGCCGACCGAGCCTGACCCGGCGCCACGGTCCCCAGGTCCGCTCCGTACCGTCGAGGTGATGAGTACGACGACGCGCACCCGGACCTCCCTCGGCGCGGCCCTGACGGCCGCGCTGCTCGCCCTGACGGCCTGCGGGGGCGGTGGTGACGCCGACGCCGAGGGCTCCGAGAGCTCCGCGAGCCCCTCCGAGTCGTCGCAGGCCCCGTCGGAGCCGGACCTGGAGGGCGTCCCCGAGGTCGTCGCCGAGGTCAACGGGGAGGAGATCACCCGCGAGGAGTTCTCGGTCGTCTACCGCTCCCGGCTCCAGCAGGCCCAGGCCCAGGCGCAGGCGGGCGGCCAGGCGCCGGACGAGGAGGCCCTGAAGCAGCAGACCGCCCAGGGGCTGGTCGACACCGAGCTGCTTCGGCAGGAGGCCGGCGCCCGCGGGATCGAGGCCTCCGACGACGCCGTCGACCGCGAGCTCGGCTCGGTGGCGCAGGAGAACCAGCTCGGGTCCGTCCAGGCGCTGCTCGACGCGCTCGAGGAGCAGGGGACCTCGGAGGAGCAGGCGCGGAGCCAGGCGCGCACCCAGCTGCTCGTGGAGGGTCTCGTGGCTGACGAGGCCGGCGGCGAGATCGAGCCCACCGAGCGGGAGCTGCGCGCGCTCTACCGGCAGGTGAAGGAGCAGCAGGCCCAGGCGGGACAGCAGGGCGGCCAGGCGATCCCTCCCTTCGCCGAGGTGCGCACCCAGCTGGAGGAGCAGGCGGTCTCGCAGGAGCAGGGACGCGTCGCGCAGTCCCTCGTCGAGGAGCTCACCGAGGACGCCGAGATCGACATCAGGCTCTGAGCCCACCGGCGTCCGGCGGGCTCTCCTCGCCAACCGCCCCGCAGGTCAGGGGCGCCGGGTTACCCTCCAGCCGTGCGGCAGAAGCTCGGGATGGCGGGGGTCGTGGTCCTCGTCGTCGCGATCTGGGTCACCGGCTTCCTGTGGGCGCGCGGCGACATCGACCTCTCCACCGCGGGTGGCCCGGCGCCGGAGGCGGACACGCAGCCCTCCGCCTCCCCCTCCGCCTCGGCCACCCCGGGCGAGCCCACCTCCCCTCCGCCGCTCAGCGCCGCGCCGCGCCGGCAGGGTGACCCCATCGTCGACCCGGAGCTGCTGGCCGAGCTGCGCAAGGGCGTGCAGGTCGAGGAGCCCCCCGTGGTCGACACGGTGGTCGCGAGCTTCAACCTGCTCGGTGCCGACCACTCCGAGCCGGGAGGCACCAAGCCGGGCTTCGCCGGCTGGAGCACCCGGCTCGACCTGTCGCTGGGAGCCCTCGACCGCGCCCGGGTCTCGGTGGTCGGCTTCCAGGAGATGCAGCCGGTGCAGGCGCGGGCCTTCGCCGCACGGGCGCGCGGCTGGCAGATGCACCCGCAGGCCTCGCGGGTCGACCCGGCCGGTCGCAACGTCGTCGCCTGGCGCAGCGCGGAGTGGGAGCTGGTGCAGGGCGGCTCGGTGCCGATCACCTACTTCAGCGGCGAGATCATGAACATGCCGGTGGTGCTGCTCCGCCACCGCGAGACCGGGATGCTCACCTACGTCTCGTCGTTCCACAACCCGGCGAGCACACCGCGCCGCGGCAACCAGCTGCGCTGGCGCGACGAGGCGACGCGACGGCAGATCGCGCTGGTCCAGCGGCTGCGCGAGACCGGCATCCCGCACCTGATGACCGGCGACTTCAACGAGCCCACCAAGCACTTCTGCCGTCTCACCGGCGCCACCGGCTTCACCTCGCCGGCCGGCGGGTCCAACGACGGCACCTGCCGACCGCCCGCGCGGCCGCTGATCGACTGGATCTACGGCGACCCCGAGGTCGAGTGGACGGCGTACGCCGGCATCCGCGACGCCACCGTGCGGCGCGCCAGCGACCACGCCCTGGTGGTGGGCGGCGTCCGGCTCGACGCGAGTCGCTTCCCCGACGCCTGGAGCGGCGAGGTCGTCACGCCGTAGGGCTAGCGGGCGCGGCGCCGCATCCGGTCGACGTCGTGGATCACCACGGAGCGCGGCTCGAGCCGCAGCCAGCCGCGCGAGGCGAAGTCGGCCAGCGCCTTGTTGACGGTCTCGCGGGAGGCGCCGACCAGCTGGGCGAGCTCCTCCTGGGTGAGGTCGTGGTGCACGTGGACGCCGTCGTCGGCGGTGCGGCCGAAGCGGTCGGCGAGGTCGAGCAGCGCCTTGGCCACGCGGCCCGGCACGTCGGAGAAGACGAGGTCGGCGACGACCTCGTTGGTCTTGCGGAGCCGTCCGGCGAGCTGGGCGAGCAGCCCCAGCGCGACGCTGGGACGGCCCTCGAGCCAGCGCAGCAGGTCGTCGTGGGAGAGCGAGAGGAAGCTGGTCTCGGTGACGGCCGTGACCGTGGCCGAGCGCGGGCCGGGGTCGAAGAGCGAGAGCTCGCCGAACATCTGGCCGGGGCCGAGGATCGCCAGCAGGTTCTCGCGACCGTCGGAGGAGGTGCGGCCGAGCTTCACCTTGCCGTCGGTGACGATGTAGAGCTTGTCGCCGGGGTCGCCCTCGTGGAAGAGCACGTCACCGCGACGCAGCCGGCTCTCGCCCATCGAGGCGCGCAGCGCGGAGGCGGCCTCGTCGTCGAGCGCGCTGAAGAGCGGCGCCTGGCGGAGTACGTCGTTGGTCACCCGGGGTCCTTCCCTGCCAGCCCGCGTGGTGCGGGCGTGTGTCGGCTCACAGTGTGTCCCATCGAGGGCCCGATCGCCACGCGAGCACGCCCGCTCCGGGTGTCGCGGGAGGGCCCGGAGGTCGGGCACCGACGGCTCCGGGGTCGCTGTGCCGCACCCGTGGTGGTGGGTGCCCCGCCGTACCCTGTGGCCGTGCCTGCCGCCCGACCGACCGCGTCGTCCCTGCCGCGCCCCGACACCTCGCTGGTGCGGCGCGCACGCAAGGTCGACCGGGTCCTGGCCGACACCTACCCCGACGCGCGCTGCGAGCTGGACTTCGACGACGCCTTCGAGCTGCTCGTGGTGACCGTGCTCTCCGCGCAGACCACCGACCGGCGCGTCAACGCCGTGCGGCCCACGCTCTTCGCCGCCTACCCGGACGCGCGGGCCATGGCCGCGGCGCCGCGGGAGGACCTCGAGCGGATCATCGGCCCGCTGGGCTTCTTCCGCGCCAAGACCGAGTCGCTGCTCAAGCTCTCCGCCGCGCTCGTCGCCGACCACGGGGGCGAGGTGCCGCCGAGGCTCGACGACCTGGTCAAGCTGCCGGGCGTCGGCCGCAAGACGGCCAACGTCGTGCTCGGCAACGCCTTCGGCGTGCCGGGCATCACCGTCGACACCCACTTCGGCCGGTTGGCGCGGCGGCTCGGCTGGACCGAGGAGACCGACCCGGTCAAGGCCGAGCACGCCGTCGGCGCGCTCTTCCCCAAGCGCGACTGGACCCTGCTGAGCCACCACCTGATCTGGCACGGCCGGCGCGTCTGCCACGCCAAGAAGCCCGCCTGCGGTGCCTGCACGGTGGCGCGGTGGTGCCCGTCGTACGGCGCCGGGCCGACCGACCCGGAGGCGGCGCGGGCGCTGGTCCGCACCCAGGGGCCGGCGTGAGGGTGCGACGGCGGGGGTCCAGCGGGCCCGCTCGGCTGGTGGCCGTCGTGCTGCTCGCGGTGCTCGCGGGCTGCGGGGGCGGCGGTGCCGACGACGACATGCCGGGCGCGCCCGAGGACGACCTGGCCGCGCCGCGCTCGGGCGGCACCCTGCCCGACGTCCGGCTCGACGCCCTGACCGGTGACGGTGTCCTCGACCTCGGCGAGCTGGAGGGTCCGGCGGTGGTCAACCTCTGGGCGAGCTGGTGCGGCCCCTGCGAGCGCGAGCTGCCCTTCTACCAGGAGTTCGCCGAGCGCTTCGACGGCGAGGTCGAGGTCGTCGGCATCGACTTCCAGGAGACCCGGGTCGACCGGGCCCGCGCCATGCTGCGCGAGGCCGGCGTCACCTACCCGGTCTACGCCGACCCCGACGGCGAGCTGCGCGCCGTGGCGCTGCCCAAGGTGGTGCTCGTCGACGCCGAGGGCGAGATCGCCTTCGAGCAGTACCTCGAGATCGACGGCGCCGACCAGCTGGCGGACCTGGCGAGGGAGCACCTGGGCGTGAGCCCGTGAGCGACCTCCCCGCGTGGCTCGCCCCCATCCGTGACGGCGCGCGCACGATCACCGCGCGCGACCTGAGCCGCTTCGTGCCGCCCGACGACGCCGAGACCCGCGCCGGTGCGGTGCTGATGCTGTTCGGGGAGGGCCCCGCCGGCCCCGACCTGCTGCTCACCGAGCGGTCCCACCAGATGCGCTCCCACCCGGGCCAGGTCTCCTTCCCCGGCGGCGGCGTGGAGCCGCAGGACGACGGCCCGGTCGCCGCGGCGCTGCGCGAGGCCGAGGAGGAGACCGGCCTCGACCCCCGCGGCGTCGAGGTGCTGGCCACGCTGCCCGAGCTCTGGCTGCCCCCGAGCAACTTCGCGGTCACCACGGTGCTGGGGTGGTGGCGCGAGCCGTCACCGGTGCGGGTGGTCGACCCCGGCGAGGTCGCGACGGTGCTGCGGGTCCCGCTCTCCGAGCTGCTCGACCCCACCCACCGCTTCACCGTGGTGCACCCGATGGGCTACCGGGGTCCCGCCTTCGCGATCGGCCCCGACAAGGACCTCCTGCTGTGGGGCTTCACCGCGGGCCTGGTCAGCCGGCTGCTCGACCACGTCGGCCTGACCGAGCCGTGGGACGAGAGTGTCGAGCGCACCCTGCCCGACCGGATGGTCCGGGTGCGCCAGGATGGGGCGCGATGAACGTCCTCGACTGGTGCCTGCTCGCGCTCGTGCTGGCGTACGCCGTCTCGGGCTACTGGCAGGGCTTCGTCACCGGTGCCTTCAGCACGGTCGGCCTGGTCGTCGGCGGCCTCGGTGGCATCTGGCTGGCCCCGGTGCTGCTGGGCGACGCCGCGCCGTCGCTGTGGGTCTCGCTGGGTGCGCTCGTCGTGGTCCGGGTCTCGGCCTCGCTCGGCCAGGCGCTGCTGCAGTTCGTCGGCGCCCGGCTCCGCGACACCATCACCTGGCAGCCGGTGCGCGCCGTCGACGCGCTCGGCGGGGCGGCCCTCAGCGTCGTCGCCGTGCTGGTCGTGTCGTGGATGCTCGGCGTCGCGATCAGCGGCTCGCGGATCCCCGGCATCGGTCCGCAGGTGCGCGAGAGCCAGGTGCTCAGCCGGGTCGACGAGGTCATGCCGGCCCAGGCGCAGACGGTGCTGCGGTCCTTCGACGACGTCGTCGGGTCGAGCTTCTTCCCGCGCTACCTCGAGCCCTTCGCCCAGGAGCGCATCACCGAGGTGCCGCGTGCGGAGCGCCGGGTGCTGCGCGACCCCGAGGTGGTCGCCGCGGCCGAGAGCGTCTTCAAGGTGCGCAGCAGCAACCGGTGCGGGAGCGGGGTCGAGGGCACCGGCTTCCTCTACGCGCCCGGCAAGCTGATGACCAACGCCCACGTGGTCGCGGGCGTCGACGCCCCCCAGGTGATCGTCGACGGAGAGCCGCGGGACGCGACCCTCGTCCACTACGACCCGCAGGTCGACGTCGCCGTCCTCGACGTGCCCGGCCTCGACGGCCCCACGCTGCGCTTCGGTCTCGGCGGCGAGCCCCGCCAGCAGGGTGCCGTGCTCGGCTTCCCCCAGGACGGACCCTTCGACGCCCGTGCGGTGCGGATCCGCGACGACCAGCGGCTGCGCAGCCCCGACATCTACGGTCGCGGCACGGTCACCCGCGACGTCTTCTCGCTGCGGGGCCTGGTGCGCCCCGGCAACTCCGGGGGCCCGCTGGTGGGCACCAACGGACGGGTGCTGGGGGTCGTCTTCGCCGCCTCGGTCAGCGACGCCGACACCGGCTACGCCCTGACCGCCCAGCAGGTGGCCGAGGCGGCGGCCACGGGCCTGGAGGCCTCGGCCGAGGTCTCCAGCGGCGACTGCGCCTGAGGCCCGCAGGGCAGGCGGTAGGCGTCTCGCGACGCCCCCGTGCCTCAGTCGCGGGCGCCGCGACCCTTCAGCGCGGAGGGGATCTGCTTGCCCTGCTCGATGGCCCGCTCGGGCGCCTTGACCTGCTTGAGCTTGCGCACGCCGACGAAGCCGAGCAGGCCCGCGAGGACGACGTAGAGCCCGAAGACGATCAGGAAGCCCCAGGCGAGGTCGAGGCCCGTGAAGGAGATGAAGTGGGCGATCGCCACCGAGAGCATGATCACCGCGAGCACGACCAGGAAGCCGGCGGCGGCGAAGAGCCCGATCGAGATGCCCCCGGCGCGCACCGAGACCTTCAGCTCCGACTTCGCCAACTCGATCTCGGAGCGGATCAGCCCCGAGACGTCGCGGCTGGCGTCGACGACCAGCTTGCCGATGGTGGGTTCGTCGGAGGTCACGGGCTCGCGGTGTGCCATGCCGGGCACCCTACCGGCGCACCGGCCGGCCTTGATCTTTGGCGCACCTGGGTACTAGGTGGGAGACTCGGCGCTCGGGAGGGGAGTATTCCCCGCACGGCGCGCTCGTCAGCACGGTCAGGTGATCCTGACCCGGGCGCGTCGGCCACCACCTCGTTGCCGAGGGGGTGGCGGAAGAGACCTCCGGACCGACACGTGTGCCCTCACCCGTGTCATCACCGAAAGGCAGCACCCCCTTGGACCTCTCCCTGATGGTGCCCATGGCCGCCGCCTCGCCGGCGGGCGAGGCCGGCATGAACGTCACGCCGCTGATCTGGTGGAGCACGATCGGCATCACCGTCGCCGTGATCCTCTTCGACGTCATCGTGATCGGACGCCGTCCGCACGAGCCGTCGCAGAAGGAGGTCAGCATCGCGCTGTCGATCTACGTGTCGATGGCGATCCTCTTCGGCGTCTTCATCTGGGTGCACTACGGATCGCAGTTCGGCACCGAGTTCTACGCCGGCTGGCTGACCGAGTACTCGCTCTCGATCGACAACCTGTTCATCTTCATCATCATCATGAGCAAGTTCGCGGTGCCCCGGCAGTACCAGCAGACGGCGCTGATGATCGGGATCGTGATGGCGCTGATCATGCGCGCCATCTTCATCGCGGTCGGTGCGGCCGCCATCAACAACTTCGCGTGGGTCTTCTACCTCTTCGGCGCCTTCCTGATCTGGACGGCCTGGGGCCTGCTCAAGGACGCGCTCGACGAGGACGACCACGAGGAGCTGCCCAAGTTCGTGCTGTGGGTGCAGAGCCGCCTGCCGGCGACCGACGAGTGGCACGGCACCAAGCTCTTCGCCAAGGTCGACGGCAAGCGCCTGATCACCCCGATGTTCCTGGTGATCCTGGCGCTCGGCATGACCGACCTGCTCTTCGCGCTCGACTCCATCCCCGCGATCTACGGCCTCACGCAGGAGCCCTTCCTGGTGCTGACGGCCAACATCTTCGCGCTGATGGGTCTGCGGCAGCTCTACTTCCTCATCGGCGGGCTGCTCAAGCGCCTCATCTACCTCTCCTACGGGCTCTCGGTGCTGCTCGCCTACATCGGCGTGAAGCTGATCTTCCACGCCCTGCACGAGAACGAGCTGCCCTTCATCAACGGCGGCGAGCCGCTGCCCTACGGCTGGCTGGAGATCCCGACCCTGGTCTCCCTCGGCGTGATCATCGGCATCCTGGCCATCACCGCGATCGCCTCCCTGGCCAAGACCGGCTTCCGCGGCGCCAAGGAGGAGGCCGACGACGCCCCCGAGCAGGTCGAGGAGTCCGAGGCGAAGGGCCCCGGCAAGGCCTGACCCGCACGACGCCCCACCGCCCGCCGACGCCCCGCGTCGGCGGGCGGTGCCGTCTGCGGGAATGGTCCGCGGGGGCAGGTAGTTGAAGCGTCCATGACGTCGGTGAAGATCCTGACCCTGGTCGGCAGCCTGCGCGCGGGCTCGCTCACGGCCGCCCTCGCGGCCACGGTGCCGTCGCTGCTGCGCGACGGCGCGACCGCGACGACGTACGACGCGCTGGCGGAGCTGCCGCACTACGACGCGGACCTCGACACCGACACGCCCCCGGCGTCGGTGCTGAGGTTCCGTGAGGCGCTGAGGGACGCGGACGCCCTCGTGGTGGCCACCCCGGAGTACAACGGCTCCATCCCGGGCGTGCTGAAGAACGCCCTCGACTGGGCCTCCCGCCCCCGCGGCGCGAGCCCGCTCGACGGGCTGCCCGTCGCGGTGGTCTCCGTCAGCCCCTCGCCCCGCGGCGCCCAGTGGGCGCGCGAGGACCTGCTCAAGGTGCTCCGCGTCGCCGGCGCCCACCCGCTCGAGGACTCCGTCGGGGTCGGGAGCGTCGGTCAGGCCCTGGCCGGCGGGCAGCTGGTCGACGACGAGGTGGAGGCCGCGCTGCGCTCCCTGGTGGAGTCGCTGGTGGCCGCGAGCCGGCGCCGCGTCGCCGCCTGACCCCCTCCTCACGCATGTAACGCTCCGTTGCCCGCTCTGAGTGCCCCCTGTGGGGGGTGTACGAGCGGTGCAACGGAGCGTTACATGTGCGGGTCAGGTCGGTGACCCTCGGTCGGCCCTGGGTCAGCCGTCGTCCTTGCCGGACTTCATGCCCTTGCCGATGAGGTCCATGACGGTGGAGTCGGCCAGCGTGGTGACGTCGCCGACCTCGCGGTTCTCGGCCACGTCGCGCAGCAGGCGCCGCATGATCTTGCCGGAGCGGGTCTTGGGCAGCTCGGGCACGACCATGATCTGGCGGGGCTTGGCGATGGCGCCGATCTCCTTCTGCACGTGGGAGCGCAGCTCCTGGATCAGCGAGTCGGGGGCCTCCTCGCCCTCCTCCAGCGCCGACTCCCGCAGGATCACGAAGGCGCACACGGCCTGGCCGGTGGTCTCGTCGGTGGCGCCCACGACCGCAGCCTCCGCGACCTTGGGGTGGGAGACCAGCGCCGACTCGATCTCGGTGGTCGAGAGCCGGTGGCCCGAGACGTTCATGACGTCGTCGACCCGGCCGAGCACCCACACGTCGCCGTCGTCGTCCTTCTTGGCGCCGTCGCCGGCGAAGTAGTAGCCCTGCTTCTCGAAGCGCGACCAGTAGGTCTCCTTGAAGCGCTCGTCGTCGCCCCACAGGGTGCGCAGCATCGACGGCCAGGGCTCCTTGATCACCAGCAGGCCGCCGGACCCGTCGGGCACCGACTCGCCGTCGTCGTCGACCACGTCCATCACGATGCCCGGGATCGCCTTCATCGCCGAGCCCGGCTTGGAGTGCGTGACGCCCGGCAGCGGGCTGATCATGATCGAGCCGGTCTCGGTCTGCCACCAGGTGTCGACGACCGGGGTCTCGCCGCCGCCGATCGTCTCGCGGTACCAGACGTAGGCCTCGGGGTTGATCGGCTCGCCCACCGAGCCCAGCAGCCGGAGCTTGGAGAGGTCGTACTCCGCGGGGATCTCGTCGCCCCACTTCATGAAGGTGCGGATGGCCGTGGGGGCGGTGTAGAAGATCGTGACGCCGTACTTCTGGCAGATCTCCCACCAGCGGCCCTTGTGGGGGCTGTCGGGGGTGCCCTCGTACATCACCGAGGTGGTCTGGTTGGCCAGCGGCCCGTAGACCATGTAGCTGTGGCCGGTCACCCAGCCGATGTCGGCGGTGCACCAGTAGACGTCGGTCTCTGGCTTGAGTTCGAAGATGCCCCAGTGGGTGTACGACGACCCCACGAGGTAGCCGCCCGTGGTGTGCAGGATGCCCTTGGGCTTGCCGGTGGTGCCCGAGGTGTACATGACGTAGAGCGGGTGCTCGGCGTCGAAGAACTCGCACTCGTGCTCGGTCGACTGCTCCTCGACCAGCTCGTGCCACCACACGTCGCGCTCGTCGTGCCACGCGACGTCCTCGCCGGTGCGCTTGACCACGAGCACCTTGCGCACGTTGCCGGCCTTCTCGCAGGCCTCGTCGACCGCGGGCTTGAGCGCCGAGGGCTTGCCGCGCCGGTAGCCGCCGTCGGAGGTCACGACGACCTGGGCGTCGCAGTCCTGCAGCCGGTTGGCCAGGGCGTCGGAGGAGAAGCCGCCGAAGACCACGGTGTGCGGGGCGCCCAGGCGGGCGCACGCCAGCATCGCGATCACGGTCTCGGGGATCATCGGCATGTAGATCGCGACGCGGTCGCCGGTCTCGACGCCGAGCTCGACCAGCGCGTTGGCGGCCTTGCAGACCTCGTCCTTGAGCTCGGCGTAGGTCAGGTCGCGGGTGTCGTCCTCGGGCTCACCGACCCAGTGGAAGGCGACCTTGTCGCCGGCGCCCGCCTCGACGTGCCGGTCGACGCAGTTGTACGCCGCGTTGAGCCTGCCGCCGACGAACCACTTCGCGAAGGGCGGGTCGTCCCAGTCCAGCACCTTCTCCCACCGGGTGTCCCAGTCGAGCCGGTCGGCCTGCTTCTCCCAGAAGGCGAGCCGGTCGGACTCGGCCTCGGCGTAGGCCTCCTCGGTGAGGTTGGCCTGCGCGGCGAACTCCTCCGACGGCGGGAACCGACGGGCCTCGTGGGCCAGGCTGGACAGGGTGTCGTTGTCGGGCATGCGACTCGCTCCTCGTGTGCTCCGGGATGTGGCACCGCTCACGGTGCCTCGAACCTACTAGGGCCACCGCCCGCCGACGACCCTCCGGACGGAGGGCCCTCGGCGGGCGGGACCGTTGCTCTGACGGGGCTCGTTCCCCGTCCGGGAGGACTAGTGCGACACCGCCCCCTCGGCGCCGGCACCGGTCAGCGCCCGCACCTCCAGCTCGGTGTAGCGGTCCTCCGCCGCGGGCTCCCGCGAGCTGATCGTGCCGAGGAAGCCGAGCAGGAAGCCGACCGGGATCGAGACGATGCCCGGGTTGTTGAGCGGGAAGATCGCCCAGTCGGCGTTGGGGAACAGCGAGGTCTCCGCGCCCGAGGTGACGGGCGAGAGCAGCACCAGCCCCACGGCGGTGACCAGGCCGCCGTAGATGCTCCAGGTGGCGCCGCGGGTGTTGAAGCGCCGCCAGAACATGTTGTAGAGGATCGCCGGCAGGTTCGCCGAGGCCGCGACCGCGAAGGCGAGCGCCACCAGGAAGGCGATGTTGAGCCGCTGGGCCGGGATGGCCAGCACGATCGCGACCGCGCCGATGACGATGGCGGAGATCTTCGCGACCCGCACCTCGGACTTCTCCGAGACCTCCTGGTCCTTCTTGAACACGCCCTTGTAGAGGTCGTGGGCGACCGAGGACGACGAGGCCAGCGTCAGGCCGGCGACCACCGCGAGGATCGTCGCGAAGGCGACCGCCGCGATCAGCGCCAGCAGGATCGACCCACCGAACGAGCCGGCCCCGCCACCGACCTCGCGTGCCAGCAGCGGCGAGGCGAGGTTGCCGGTCGCGCCGGCCTCGGTGATGTCGGGCAGCAGCGCCGCGGCACCGAAGCCCAGCACCAGGGTCATCAGGTAGAAGGCGCCGATCAGGCCGATCGCCCACAGCACCGACTTCCGCGCGTCCTGCGCCGTCGGCACGGTGTAGAAGCGGATCAGGATGTGCGGCAGGCCGGCCGTGCCGAGCACCAGCGCGAGACCCAGCGACAGGAAGTCGATCTGCGAGGTCAGCGTGGCGCCGTACTGCAGGCCGGGCTGGAGGAAGGCCTCGCCCTTGCCGGACTTGTCGGCGGCGTCGCCCAGCAGGCTGGAGAGGTTGAAGTTGTACTCCAGCAGCACCAGGAAGACGATCAGCGCGGAGCCGGCCATGAGCAGCACGGCCTTGATGATCTGGACGTACGTCGTGCCCTTCATGCCGCCGACGGTGACGTAGAAGATCATCAGGGCACCGACACCGACGATGACGATGTTCTTGATGACCTGGCTGTCCACGCCGAGCAGCAGGGCGACGAGGGTGCCGGCACCGACCATCTGCGCCAGCAGGTAGAAGATCGACACCACGACGGTCGAGGTCGCCGCCGCGGTGCGGACCTTGCGCTGGTCCATGCGGAAGGCGAGCTGGTCGGCCATGGTGTAGCGGCCGGCGTTGCGGAGCATCTCGGCGACCAGCAGGAGCGCCACGAGCCAGGCGACCAGGAAGCCGATCGAGTACAGGAAGCCGTCGTAGCCGTAGAGCGCGATGGCGCCGGAGATGCCGAGGAACGACGCGGCGGACATGTAGTCGCCGCCGATCGCCAGGCCGTTCTGGAAGCCCGAGAAGGACCGGCCGCCGGAGTAGAAGTCGGTGGCGGTCTGGGTCTGGCGGCTGGCCCAGACCGTGACGCCGATGGTGATGCCGACGACGATCAGGAACAGGGTGGTGGTCAGGAACTGCTGGCTCATGACTTGACGCCTCCCTCGGCGCGGAAGCGCTCCTCCAGGCCCCGGGCGAGCGGGTCCATCTTCGAGCGCGAGTAGCGGGCGTAGAGCCACGCCAGCCCGAAGGTCGTGACGAACTGGAGCAGGCCGAAGACCAGGGCGACGTTGATGTGCCCGACCAGCCGGATCTCCATGAAGCCGCCGCCCCAGTTGGAGAGGACGACGTAGAGCAGGTACCAGACCAGGAAGGCGATGGTGGCGGGGAAGACGAAGCCCCGGTAGCGCTTGCGCAGCTCGGCGAACTCGCTGGACTCGCTCAGGGTGTCGTAGACGGGGTGGTGGCGCGCGGCCCGGTCGGGAGCGTGGTCGGGCACGGGGGCCTGCACCCTCCCCTCGGGCGGTGGCTCGGCGTGGGACATGGTCACCCTCTCCTGGGCAGTGGGCTTGTGATGCCGGTCACGGTGCCAGCGGCGACCGCCGGGTGGCGAGGGTCGCCGGGGTGCTCGTCGGTGGGTGGCGACCTGCGTCGGTGAACGGTCGGTCTGGCACGACGAGCGGTCGACGCGCCCCCGGGCGGGGGCCGTGGTCAGTCGCGGTCGAGTGCGACGTTCTCGGGGGTGTGCAGGCGCACCAGGAAGCGGGTGGTGTGGGCGGGCACCCGTGACGCGGTGGCGCGCGAGACCAGCACCATGGTGAGGAAGGCGAGCGGGACCGTCCACGCCGCGGGCTGGCCCACCAGGGAGGCGAACCAGCCGTCGGACCGGTCGGTGACCAGGTTGTCGACCACGGCGGCCCCGGTCAGCAGACCGCCGACGGCCATGCCCGCCAGCGCGCCGCGCGCCGTGAGCCCGCGCCACCAGATGCCGAGCAGCAGCAGCGGGCAGAAGGTGGCCGCCGCCATCGCGAAGGCCAGCCCGACGACGGTGGCCACCTCCGCGTCGCGGATCGAGAGCGAGACCACCAGCGGCACCACGACGGCGAGCACCGCCGAGACCCGGAAGGCCGTGACCCCCTCGAAGCGGCGCGACGCGACGTCCTGGGTGATCACGCCGGCGACGGCGACGGTCAGCCCGGAGGAGGTCGCCAGGAAGGCGGCGAAGGCGCCTGCGGTGAGCAGCGCGAGCAGCACGTCGCCGCCCAGGCCGCCGATCATCCGCTCCGGCAGCAGCAGCACGACGCTGTCGCTGTCACCCGCCACCAGGTCGGGGGCGTAGATCCGGCCCAGCGCGCCGTAGACGGGCGGCAGCACGTAGAAGCAGCCCAGCAGGGCGAGCACGGCCAGCGTCGTCTGGCGCGCCGCGCGCCCGTCGGGGTTGGTGTAGAAGCGCACCACCACGTGGGGCAGCCCCATGGTCCCGAGGAAGGTGGCGACCATCAGCGAGTACGTCGAGTAGAGCGGGTGGTCGCCCGCGAAGTCGATCGGGTCGGCCCACTCCAGGCCGGTCACCCCGTCGACCCCTACCGAGGCGGGCGACGTGCCGCCGTCGCCGATCCACACCAGCACCAGGAAGGCCAGCGGCACCAGCATCGCGGTCAGCTTCAGCCAGTACTGGAAGGCCTGCACGAAGGTCACCGAGCGCATCCCGCCGGCCAGCACGTTGAGCAGCACGACGACGGCCACCACGAGGCCGCCGCTCCACCCCGGCAGGCCGGTGACCGCGCCCAGGGCGACGCCGGCGCCCTGGAACTGCGGGAGCAGGTAGAGCCACCCGATGGCGACCACGAGCAGCGAGGAGGCCCGGCGCACGGCACGCGACCCCAGCCGCGCCTCGGCGAAGTCGGGCAGCGTGTAGGCGCCCGAGCGGCGCAGCGGTGCGGCGACCAGGCAGAGCAGCACCAGGTAGCCGGCCGTCCAGCCGACGGGGTACCAGAGCATCTCCGCGCCGTAGGCCAGCACCAGCCCGGCGACGCCGAGGAACGAGGCGCCGGAGAGGTACTCGCCGCTGATGGCGTAGGCGTTGAGCCCCGGGCGGACCGAGCGGGAGGCGACGAAGAAGTCGGAGGTGGTGCGCGAGAGCCGCAGTCCCCAGGTGCCGATGGCCAGCGTGGCCAGAGTGACCAGCACCAGCGCGATCAGCCCCGGCGCCAGGTTGCCGACCTCGCCGCCGGTCACGACCGCTCGACCACGCGGGCGAAGGCGCGCTCGTTGCGCTCCGCGACGCGGACGTAGCGCCAGGCCAGCAGCACGAGCACCGGGTAGCAGCCGAAGGCCAGCAGGCCCCAGGAGACCGGCATCCCGAGGACGTGCCAGCGGGTCAGCGCCGGGACCAGCCAGAAGACGAGCGGGAGCATCCCGATCGAGAGCACCAGCATGCTGAGCACGGCGAGGGCCGCCCGCAGCTGGGCGCGCAGCAGCGTGCGGAGGTAGATCTCGCCGACCTCGCTCTGGGCGTCGATCTCGGAGGTCGCCGAGCGGCGGGGCAGCGAGCGGGGCTGCTCGGTCCAGGGACTGGTCACCCGGACCCGGGGCGGCGGGACGTCGCTCACGAGCCGGACTCCGGTGCGCGCGTGCGGGACGGACCGACGAGCAGGTCGCGCAGCTCGCGGGTGTGCCGCCGGCTGACCGCGAGCTGCCGGCCGTCGACGACGACGTAGGTGCGCCCGGCGTCGACCCGCAGCTCCTCGACGTACGCCGTGGCGATGAGCAGCGAGCGGTGCACCCGCACGAAGCCGGCCTCGGCCCACTCCTGCTCGAGCTGCGTCAGCGGCGTGCGCACGAGGTGACTCCCGCTCGAGGTGTGCAGCCGGGCGTAGGCGCCCTCGGCCTCGACGTAGCGGATGTCGCCGCGGGGGACGAAGCGGGTGACGCCGCCGCGCTCCACGGCGACCTGGTCGTCGTCGGCCTCCGGGCGCGACTGGTGCAGCACCCGCCGCACCGCCTCGGCGAGCCGGTCCTCGCGGATCGGCTTGAGCACGTAGTCGACGGCGTCGAGGTCGAAGGCGGCCACGGCGTGCTCGTCGTGGGCGGTCACGAAGACCAGCGCCGGCGGCGTGCGGAAGCGGGTGAGCACCTCGGCGAGCTCGATGCCGGAGAGCCCGGGCATCTGCACGTCGAGGAAGACGGCGTCGACGTCGCGCTGCTGCAGCAGCCGCAGCGCCTCGGTGGGGGAGTCGGTGCCGTGCACCTCGCCCACGCGGTCGTCGCGCCGCAGCAGGAACATCAGCTCGTCGAGCGCCGGCGGCTCGTCGTCGATCACGAGCACGCGCAGGGCGGGCGCGCTCACGTCGTCACCCCGGGGGCGAACTTGGGCACGCGGACGACGACCCTGGTGCCGGCCCCCGGTGCGGTCTCCACGACCAGACCGTAGGCGTCGCCGAAGGTCGAGCGCAGCCGCTCGTCGACGTTGGCGAGTCCGACCGAGTCGCCGACGTGCTCGCCCGCCAGCACGCGGCGGATGCGCTCGGGCTCCTGGCCCGCGCCGTCGTCCTCGATCGCGATGACGCACTCGCGGTCGAGGTCGCGCGCCTCGATCGTGATCAGGCCGCCCTGGGCGCTGGCCTCCAGGCCGTGGCGCACGGCGTTCTCCACCAGCGGCTGCAGGCACAGGAAGGGGATGCCGACGCCGAGCACCTCGGGCGCGACCTGCAGCCGCACCCGGAGCCGGTCGCCGAAGCGCGCCTGCTCGAGCAGCAGGTAGCGCTCGATCGAGCGCAGCTCCTCGGCCAGCGTCGTGAACTCGCCGTGCTGGCGGAAGGAGTAGCGGGTGAAGTCGGCGAACTCCAGCAGCAGCTCGCGCGCCCGGTCGGGGTCGGTGCGCACGAACGAGGCGATCGCGCCGAGCGAGTTGTAGACGAAGTGGGG
>JBQGFI010000394.1:0-21898 GCA_052040065.1 Marmoricola sp. | reverse complement strand
CGCACCGTGCTGCGGGTCGAGGGGGTGCACCGGGTCGTGCTGGTGGTGCGCCCCGAGGAGCGCGAGCAGGTGCGCGCCGGGGCCCGCTGACCCGGCCGCGGCCCGCGGCGGGCCGCCGGGGGTCGCTGGTGTCACGATGGGGGGGTGAGACCCGCGCGAGGAACCCTGCTCATCTCCTCGGCCACGCTCACCGACCCCCACTTCGCCCGCACCCTCGTGCTGGTGCTCGACGCCGATGACGGCGGCGCCCTCGGCGTGGTGCTGAACCGCCCGTCGGAGACGCCCGTCGGCGAGGTGCTCACCCCCTGGCACGACCTCGCCAGCGAGCCGCGCGTGCTCTTCTCGGGAGGTCCGGTCGAGGGCAACGCCGCCGTCGCGGTCGCGCGACCGGTGGGGCCCGAGACCCCACCGGCGTGGCAGCGGCTGACCTCCGACCTCGGACTGGTCGACCTCGACCAGTCGCCGGAGGTCTACCTGGGTCGGATCGCGGCGCTGCGCGTCTACGCCGGCTACGCCGGCTGGGGCGCCGGGCAGCTCGAGGACGAGATCGACGAGGGCGCCTGGCACCTCGCCCCCGCGACGCCGTCCGACCTCTTCAGCAGCCGCCCCGGGACGCTGTGGCGCCAGGTCCTGCGCCGGCAGCCCGGCCAGGTCGCCCTGCTGTCCACCCTGCCCGACGATGCGACCCTGAACTGAGCAGGAGACCCGTGCCCCCACCCGACGTCCACCCGCGCACCGCCGCGGTCGTGCTCGCCGCCGGGTCCGGCACCCGCGTCGGGGCCGGTCGCAACAAGGTGCTGCTGCCGCTCGACGGGGTGCCGGTGCTGGTGCACGCCGTCCGCACCGTGCTGCGGGTCGAGGGGGTGCACCGGGTCGTGCTGGTGGTGCGCCCCGAGGAGCGCGAGCAGGTGCGCGCCGCCGTGGCCCCGCACCTGGGCGAGCACGACCTGTGGGTGGTCGACGGGGGCACCGAGCGCCACGACTCCGAGTGGCGCGCGCTGCGCGTCCTGGCCCAGGACGTCGACCGCGGCGAGCTCGAGGTCGTCGCCATCCACGACGCCGCGCGCCCGCTGGCCCGACCGGAGCTGTGGCGCACCGTCATCGACACGGCCGCCGCGCACGGGGGCGCCCTGCCGGCGCGACCGACCAGCGGGGTGGTGCGCTCCGACGGCCACCCGGTGCCCGGCCTCGCCGCGGTGCAGACGCCCCAGGCCTTCCGCGCCCCGCTGCTGCTCGCCGCCTACCGCGCCGCCGATTCCGCGGGCTTCCGCGGCAGCGACACGGCCGCCTGCCTGGAGCGGCACGGGCCACCCGACCTCCGGCTGGTGGGCGTGCCCACGGGCCCGGACAACCTCAAGGTCACCTTCGCCGAGGACCTCGTGCTGGCCGAGGCACTGCTCAGGCGTCGCTGAGGTCGTCCCGCGGCTCGTCCTGCCGCTCGTCCTGGGCGTCGTGGTCGTGCTGCACCTCGCTCAGCGCGGCCAGCACCTCCACGTCGGCCTCGTCGACCACCCGACCCCCGAGGGCGGGGGCGCGCAGGTGCCGGACGGGCACCTGCCGGGTCAACCGGGCGACCAGCGCCACGAGGTCGGTCGGGGCCGTCTCCAGCCCGGCCACCACGGCCGCCGGCAGCACCACGGGCGAGGTCACCTGCACCAGGTCGGCGCGGTCGACCGTGGGGCCGAGCACCGGCTCCACGTTCGACCCGCCCAGCACCTGCTTGACGGTGTCGGTGACGGGTCGCACCCCCACGACGACGGCGCCGGTGCGCCGACTCTCCTCGACGGCCTCGGCGAGGAAGCCGCTCGGCGTGAGCGGGCACAGCGGGTCGTGCACCACGAGGTCGCGACCGGACTCGCGGACGGCCTCGAAGGGGACCGTCACGTCGTAGAGGTCGATCCCCGCCGTGGTCAGCGCCCAGGAGGCCGCGGCCAGCAGCGACTCCCCGTGCACGAGCGAGAAGGGCAGCGGTCCGCGTCCCTCGGTCGGCACCACGCCCAGCGGCGGGTCGGGCTCGTCGTCCACGGGTCAACCGTCGCAGATGCCGGCCCCGGACGCGACGAACCCCCGGGGTGCTCCCCGGGGGTTCGTCGTGGCTGCGTCGGGCCGTGGCGTCAGGACGCCAGGACCTCGTCGAGGATGGTCTCGGCCTTGTCCTCGTTGGTGTGCTCGGCGAGCGCCAGCTCGGAGACGAGGATCTGGCGCGCCTTGGCCAGCATCCGCTTCTCCCCGGCCGACAGACCGCGGTCGCGCTCACGACGCCACAGGTCGCGGACGACCTCGGCGACCTTCATGACGTCACCGGAGTGCAGCTTCTCCAGGTTGGCCTTGTAGCGGCGCGACCAGTTGGTCGGCTCGTCGGGGACGACCGCGCGCAGGACCTCGAAGACCCGGTCGAGACCGGCCTTGTCCACGACGTCGCGCACGCCCACCAGGTCGAGGTTGCACGCAGGGACCCGGACCACCAGGTCCTGCTGGGCGACGATGCGCAGCACGAGGTACTGCCGCTCCTCGCCCTTGATCGTGCGCATCTCGATGTCCTCGATGACCGCGGCCCCGTGATTCGGATAGACAACCGTTTCGCCGACAGTGAATGTCATATCGATGTTTTCCCCTTTCGAGGTGACCAGTCTAACACGGGAATGAGGGTCCCCTTCGCCACGTTTCCGCAGGTCAGAGGCCATATTGGGGCTTGACAAGACCGGCGGTGCTGTGTCTCTCGCGCGCGCAGACGATGCGGTCCCGGGGCTGTCCGCGTGGCCCGTGCGCCCGTCGACGCGCCTCCCGAAGGGTGCGCGAAACCCTCTCGCCGACCGCGGTGATGGTCGATACTCACGGGCATGCAGGCACCGGTGGCGCAGGGCTCCGACGACCCGGCGCGCACCACGACCGCCCGCACCCCGGGCCAGCTCCGGTCGCTGCTGCGCGCCTGTCATCCGCGCCAGGCGCTCGGCCTGGCCCTCGTGGTGGCGACGCTCGTCGCCCTGATGGGCCGACCGCCGCGGGAGTGGCTGGTCGCCGGCGCCGCCGTGCTGGTCTGCCAGCTGCTGCTGGGCCTGGTCGACGACCTCTGCGACGTCGAGGAGGACCGGGCGACCCAGGCCCCCGGCAAGCCGATCGCCGCGGGCCACCTGCCACGCGGCAACGCGACGTACGCCGCCACCGTGCTGCTGCTCCTGCTGGTGCCGCTCGCGCTGCAGAACGGCCTGGTCGCCGGCGGCTTCCTGCTCGCCACCCTCGTGGTGGGCGTGGTGCACGACCGGTGGCTCCACCGCGGCCTGCTCTCCTGGGTCGGCTGGGCCACGACCTTCGCCCTGCTCACGGCCTTCGTCAGTCATGGGGGCTGGGGGCGCGAGGCCGACGGCAGCGCCCCCGTCACGGCCTTCGCCGTGCTCGCGGCCGTGCTGGGCGTGCTGGTGCACGTGGCGGTCGCGCTCCCCGACCTGGTCACCGACCACCGCGGCACGGTGCGTCACCTGCCGCTGCGCATCGCGCTGCGCACCGGCGCTCCGCGGCTCTTCTTCGCCACGATCGTCGGGCTCGTGGCGGTGGTGGGCGCGATGGTCTACGTGGCCCTCACCCAGGGGATCGCGCGATGAGCCGATAGGCTCTGCGCCATGTCGAGCAGCCTCTCCCGACGCACTTCCCGGCGCACCAGGCGGCTGGCCGCCGCCTCGCTCCTGCTCGCGGCGCCCGGGCTCACCGCGTGCGGCTTCGGCGCGCAGACCGACCAGCCCTACCAGCCGGGCGTCGGCAGCAACGTGCGCGGCGAGTCCCTCAACGTGCTGGGCGCCACCGTGGTGCTGCCCTTCGGCACCGAGGGCACCTTCTCGGCCTCGATCGCCAACAGCGACCCGAGCAGCCCCGCCCAGCTCACCGGCATCACCGGCGAGGACGTCGAGGTGCAGCTGCTCGAGGAGCTCGAGGTCCCGGCCGACGGCCTGCTCAACCTCTCCGACACCGGGGCCGTGCTCGTCACCTTCAACGACGACACGCTCTCCGCCGGCGGCTACACCCGGATGACGCTGAGCTTCGACACCGGCGAGGAGATCGAGATCAACGTCCCGATCGTCAACGACGAGGAGGAGTTCGCCGACGTGGTCCCGGCCGAGGCCCCCAGCGAGACACCGGGCGCGACTCCGGGCGCGACTCCCGAGGCGTCGGAGACCGCGGCCCCCTGACGGTCCTAGGCTGACCCCATGAGCACGCTGATCCTGCTGCGCCACGGCGAGAGCGACTGGAACGCCAAGAACCTCTTCACCGGGTGGGTCGACGTCCCGCTCACCGACAAGGGGCGCGACGAGGCGGTCGCCGGAGGTGGGCTCCTGGTCGAGTCGGGCCTGCTCCCCGACGTGCTCCACACCTCGCTGCTGCGCCGCGCCATCACCACCGCCCACCTCGCGCTCGACGCCGCCGACCGCCACTGGATCCCCGTGCGTCGCTCCTGGCGGCTCAACGAGCGCCACTACGGCGCGCTGCAGGGCAAGGACAAGAAGGCCACCCTCGAGGAGTACGGCGAGGAGCAGTTCATGACCTGGCGCCGCTCCTTCGACGTGCCGCCGCCGCCGATCGAGGCCGACGCCGAGTGGTCGCAGGCCGGCGACGTGCGCTACGCCGACCTCGGCGAGGAGCTCCCGGCCACCGAGTGCCTCAAGGACGTCATCGCCCGGATGCTCCCCTACTGGGAGTCCGCGATCATCCCCGACCTCGACGCCGGTCACACCGTCCTCGTCGCGGCCCACGGCAACTCGCTGCGCGCGATCGTCAAGCACCTCGACGGCATCAGCGACGACGACATCGTCGGTCTCAACATCCCCACCGGCCAGCCCCTGGTCTACGAGCTCGACGCCGACCACCGGCCCGTCGAGCGGGGCGGTCGCTACCTCGACCCCGAGGCCGCCGCCGCCGCTGCCGAGGCCGTCGCCAACCAGGGCCGCTGAGCTCAGCGCCGCAGCAGCGGCGAGAGCCGGGCCGCCCCCGGGGCACGGTCGGTCGCGGCCATCCAGTCGTCCCGGTTGCTCATGTGGCAGCTCTGCAGCGACAGGCAGCCGCAGCCGATGCAGGAGTCGAGGCCGTCGCGCAGCTCCTCCAGGGCGCGGATCCGGTCCTCCAGACGCCCGCGCCAGCTGCGCGAGATGCGCTGCCAGTCGGCCTTGGTCGGCGGGCGACCGCGAGGCAGCCGCTCCAGCTCGCCACGCACCTCCTCGAGGGTGAGCCCGACATTGGTCGCCGCTCGGACGAAGGCGAGACGTCTCAGCACGCTGCGCTCGAACTCCCGTCGTCCGCCCGGTGATCGCCGCGCGGTGATGAGGCCCTGCGCCTCGTAGTAGCGGATCGCGGACGCCGCGTAGCCGCTGCGTCGCGAGACCTCCCCCACCGTCAGCACGTCGCGCGAGTCCATCCGCCTCACCCCTTGATCTCAAGTTGACTTCAACTTGAAGAGTAGGGGCATGACACGAGAGCACACATCACGCGCCCTGATCACCGGCGGGTCCTCCGGCCTGGGGCTCGCCCTGGCCCGCGCCCTCGACGCCCGCGGCTGGGGCGTCGTCACCGATGCCCGCGGCGCGCACCGCCTGGCCCAGGCGATCGACGGCACCCTCGTCCACGGCCTGCCGGGCGACGTCACCGACGCCGACCACCGTCGCGACCTGGCGGCACACGTCGACGAGCACGGCGGGCTCGACCTCGTCGTGCTCAACGCCAGCACGCTCGGACCGCTGCCGATGCGGCCGCTCCGGGACTACGCACCGAGCGACGTGGGCGAGGTGCTGCGCACCAACGCGGGCGCCCACGCCGCGCTCCTGGCTGCGCTGGCACCGAGGCTGCGGCCGGGCGCCGCGGTCGTGGGCATCTCCTCCGACGCCGCCGTGCACCACTACGAGACCTGGGGGCTCTACGGCGCCAGCAAGGCCGCGCTCGACCACCTCGTGCTCACCTTCGGCGCCGAGACCGGGCACGCGGCGTACGCCGTCGACCCGGGCGACATGCGCACCCCGATGCACCAGGACGCGTTCCCGGGCGAGGACATCAGCGACCGCCCCACGCCGGAGTCGGTGGCGCCGAGGCTGCTCGCGCTGCTCGAGCAGCGACCGCCGAGCGGGCGCTACGTGGCCGCCGAGGTCGCGCTGGAGGTGCGGGCGTGAGCGTGCTGGCCGAGCGATCCGGGGTGCGCTTCGACGCCCCCACCACGACCTTCGCCCCCAGCCCCGCCGAGGCCCGCGGGCTGGCACGCGACGAGGTGCGGCTCCTCGTCGCCCGTCCGTCGGGGCTCGTGCACGCGCGCTTCCGCGACCTGCCCGACCACCTCGGGCCAGGCGACCTGGTGGTGGTCAACAACTCCGCGACGGTGGCCGGCGAGACCGACGCGCGCTGGCGCGACCGGTCGGTGGTGCTGCACGCGTCGACCACGCTCGACGACGGCACCTGGGTGGTCGAGCTCCGCTCCTGGCCCGACGCCGGCCGCGCCGTGCTGGACGCCCGCCCGGGCGAGCAGGTGGTCACCGCGGGAGCCACGCTCACGCTGCGGTCGCCCTACCCGCACCCCGGCTCCTCGCCCACGGGTCGGGGCGACCGGCTGTGGCGGGCCAGCGTCGAGGGCGACCTGCGCCGGCACCTCGACCGGCGTGGACGCCCGATCGCCTACGGCTACCTCCAGGGCCGCTTCCCGCTCGCGACCTACCAGTCGGTCTTCGCCCACGTGCCGGGCAGCGCCGAGATGGCCTCCGCCGGGCGCCCCTTCACCGACGCCCTGCTCACGCGCCTGGTCTCGCGCGGCGTCGGGGTCGCGCCGGTGACGCTGCACACCGGCGTCTCCTCGCAGGAGGCGGGCGAGGGTCCCCAGCCGGAGTGGTACGACGTGCCGGCCGCCACGGCGCGGCTCGTCGAGCTGACCCGGGCCTCCGGCGGCCGGGTGGTCGCCACGGGGACGACGGTGACGCGCGCCCTGGAGGCGGCGGTCGTGGACGGCCGCGTGGAGCCCGGGTCGGGCTGGACCGACCGGGTCGTGACGCCGGCGTCGCCACCCGTCGTCGTCGACGGCCTGATCACCGGCTGGCACGACGCCGCGGCCTCGCACCTGCTGCTCGTCGAGGCCGTCGCCGGCACCGCGCTGACCCAGGCGGCGTACGACGCGGCCGTCGCGGAGCGCTACGCCTGGCACGAGTTCGGCGACAGCGCGCTCCTGCTCCCGGCACGCGGGTGAGGCTCAGGCGTACTGCGGGTGCTCGCCGGTGACGAGGAAGACGACGCGGCGCGCGATGGACACCGCGTGGTCGGCGATCCGCTCGTAGTAGCGGCCCAGCAGCGCGATGTCGACGGCGGGCTCCACGCCGTACTTCCAGTCGGAGCCCAGCAGCTCGCGGAAGGAGTTGCGGCGCAGCTTGTCCATCTCCTGGTCGATGAACTCCAGCTCCTCGGCGGCGCTGACGTCGTTGGCCGCGATGATGTGCTCCACCTTGGCGACCATGACCTCGGCCACGGCGGCCATCCGCTCGATCGTCGGCACCGTGCTCTCCGGCACGGCCACCTCGGGCACCCGCAGGCGCGCGATCTTGGCGACGTGGACGGCGAGGTCGCCCATCCGCTCGAACTCGCTGACCATGCGGAGCGAGGCGACGAGCATCCGCAGGTCGCCGGCGACGGGGTTCTGCAGCGAGAGCACCTCGAAGCTGCGCTCCTCCAGCTTCTCCCGGAGCGCGTCGATCCGGGCGTCGTCGCTGATCACCTTCTCGGCCTTGGCCGCGTCGCCCTCGAGCAGCGCCTCGGTGCCGGCCGCGACCGCGGCGCGCACCAGCTGGGCCATCTGGATGAGGTCGTCGCGGATGGAGTCGAGCTGCTCGGAGAAGGCTTCACGCATGGAGCCAACCTAGGCAGACTCGGTGACGAGTGGGAGTCAATTCATGAACGGGCGGTGAACGCCCCCGGAAAGGCTGCGGAAAGCGACGTCCGAGCAGGGGACCACCCGCGACACCCTGCGTACGATCCACAGATGTGAGCCCGACACTCCAGGCCCTCCTCCTCGCGCTGCTCGGCGCGGTGCTGGGCGGCGGCACCGTGCTCGCGTTCCGCGTGAGCGAGCGGTCGCGCCGGGTCCCCGAGATCGCGGAGCCGACGCTCCCGCCCGGGGTGGCCGCGGTGCTCTCGGTGCTGCGCAGCAGCGCGCTCGTCGTCGACGGCAGCGACGCCGTGCTGAAGGCCTCCGCGCCCGCCATCGCCATGGGACTCGTGCGCGGGCACCACATCACCGAGCACGAGCTCGCCGACCTGGTGCGCCAGGTGCGCCGCGACGGCCAGATCCGCGAGACCGAGGTGACCATCCAGAGACCCGGCCTGCCCGCCCGGCACGTGACCGCCCGGGTGGCCCCCCTGAGCTCGCAGCTGGTCCTCGCCCTGGTCGAGGACCGCACCCGCGAGCGGCGCGTGGAGTTCATCCGGCGCGACTTCGTGGCCAACGTCAGCCACGAGCTCAAGACGCCCGTCGGGGCGATCAAGCTGCTCGCGGAGGCCGTCAACGACGCCTCCGACGACCCCGAGGCGGTGCAGCGCTTCGCCGCCCGGATGCAGAAGGAGAGCGACCGGCTCTCGCGACTGGTCCAGCAGATCATCGAGCTCTCGCGGCTGCAGGGCGACGACCCGCTCGACGAGCCGGTCGCGGTGGCGCTCGACGAGATCGTCGCCCGGGCCATCGACGAGAGCGCGACCGACGCCCAGGCGCGGCGCATCACGCTGCGGCACACGGGCGAGCGCGGCCTGGTCCTGCTCGGCAACCGGGAGCAGGTCGCCGTGGCGCTGGGCAACCTGGTCGCCAACGCCGTGGCCTACTCCCCCGAGGGCTCCAACGTCGTCGTCGCGACCTCCGGCACCGAGGCCACGGTCGAGCTGGCGGTCACCGACCAGGGGATCGGCATCCCCGCCGGCGAGATCGACCGCATCTTCGAGCGCTTCTACCGCGTCGACCCCGCCCGCCACCGCTCCACCGGCGGCACCGGCCTCGGCCTCTCGATCGTCAAGCACGTCGCCGCGTCGCACGGCGGCAGGGTCGAGGTGTGGTCGGTCGAGGGCCAGGGGTCGACCTTCACGCTGACGCTGCCCCGCAAGCCCGGCCCGCTGCTGACCGCCGAGCCCCACCCGCCGGCGTCCGCCGGCCCCGAGCGCCGCGCGCCGTCCGGCGCCGTACAGAAGGAGACCGCGTGACCCGCGTACTGGTCGTCGAGGACGAGGAGAGCTACAGCGACGCCCTCGCCTACATGCTCCGCAAGGAGGGCTTCGAGGTCGCGATCGCGGCGACCGGCCCGGAGGCGCTGACGGAGTTCGACCGCGCCGGCGCCGACATCGTCCTGCTCGACCTGATGCTGCCCGGCCTCCCCGGCACCGAGGTGTGCCGCCAGATCCGGCAGACCTCCAACGTTCCGGTGATCATGGTCAGCGCCAAGGACGACGAGGTCGACAAGGTGGTGGGCCTCGAGCTCGGCGCCGACGACTACGTGACCAAGCCCTACTCCCCCCGCGAGCTGGTGGCCCGCATCCGCGCCGTCCTGCGCCGGGGCGTCGAGCCCGACCTCGCGCCCACCACGCTCGAGGTCGGCAGCGTGCGGATGGACGTCGAGCGCCACATCGTCACCGTGTCGGGCGAGGAGGTGCGGCTGCCGCTGAAGGAGTTCGAGCTGCTCGAGATGTTCCTGCGCAACCCCGGCCGGGTCCTCACACGAGGCCAGCTGATCGACCGGGTCTGGGGCTCCGACTACGTCGGCGACACCAAGACCCTCGCCGTGCACGTCAAGCGCCTGCGCGCCAAGCTCGAGGACAACCCCGCCGAGCCCCAGCTGCTCACCACCGTGCGCGGGCTGGGCTACAAGCTCGACCTGTGAGGTCGGCGGATTCACCGGCCGGCCGGTGAATCTGCCACCAGCACGCCGAGATACCGGCGCCCCAGTGGCAGCTTCGTCGTGCCAGTGGCCGATTCGTCCCCCGCCGCGTACGCCGGGGCTGCCGGGGCACAGGGGTCCCGTGGGCGTGCGTCAGGTCGGGGTCGAGGAGGAGCTGCTGCTGGTCGACCCCGAGACGGGGGTGCTGACCGCGGTGCAGCAGGAGGCGGTCCGGCGGCAGCGCGAGGACGACGCCCCGGTCGAGGCCGAGCTCTACCTCCAGCAGATCGAGACCCAGACGCCCCCGACCGCCTCGATGTCGGAGCTGGCCGCGCTGCTGCGCACGAGCCGCCGGGCGATCGTCGACGCCGCCGAGGCGGCCGGCGCGACGGCGGTGGCGGTCGCGACCCCGGTGCTGGTGGGCGACGGGACCACCCACGGCGGGGTGTCGATCACCCCGCAGCCGCGCTACCTGCGGATCCGCGAGGAGTACGGCGAGCTGGCGACGTCGGCGCTGGCCTGCGCGATGCACGTGCACGTCGACGTCGGGAGCGACGAGGAGGGCGTGCGGGTCATCGACGGCATCGCCCCGTGGCTGCCTCTGCTGCTCGCGACCAGCGCCAACTCGCCCTACCTCGACGGGCGCGACACCGGCCACGCCAGCTGGCGCTCGCAGCTGTGGGCCCGCTGGCCCTCGCAGGGCACCGCCGAGCCGTTCGGCGACCCCGCCACCTACGACGACGTGCGCGGCCGGCTCCAGGAGTGGGGCGCGGCGCTCGACGAGGCGATGGTCTACTTCGACGCCCGGCTCGCCCTCGAGGCGCCCACGGTCGAGGTGCGGGTCAGCGACGTGTGCACCGAGGCCGACGACGCCGTGCTGCTCGCGGCGCTCACGCGGGCGCTGGTCGACACCGCGGCGCAGCGGCCCTCCGAGCCCTGGCGCAGCGACCTGCAGCGCGCCGCCACGTGGCGCGCGGCGCGGCACGGTCTCGCCGACCGGCTCGTCGACCCCGCCACGCGCACGCTCGTGCCGGCCCGGGCGGCGCTGGACTCCCTGGTCGCCCACGTGCGGCCGGCGCTGGAGGTGGCCGGGGACCTCGACCTGGTGACCGCGTCGCTGGAGGCCGTGCTGGCCCGCGGCACCGGCGCGGCCCGCCAGCGGGCGGCCCTCGAGCGGGAGGGGTCGCTGGAGGCGGTCGTCGCCGACGCCGTGCGGCGCACCGTCGGAGGGCACGCCTAGCCTGGCGCCATGTCCGACCGCCGCTGGCTGCCGCTCGCGGCCGTCGCCACCACCCTCGTGCTGTGGGCCTCGGCGTTCGTGGCCGTCCGTCACCTCGGCCACGACTTCTCCCCCGGCGCGCTCTCGCTGGGCCGGCTGCTGGTCGGGTCGCTCGCCCTCGCGGTCGTGGTCCTGCCGCGCGGGCTCCCCCGGCCGTCCCGCCGGCAGTGGGCGCCGATCGTCGCGATCGGCGTCCTCTGGTACGCCGTCTACAACGTCGCGCTCAACGCCGGTGAGCTCTGGGTCGACGCGGGCACCGCCGCCATGCTGATCCAGGTCGCCCCGGTGCTCATCGCCGTGCTGGCGGCGGTCTTCCTCGACGAGCCCTTCACGCGCACCCTGGGGCTGGGCCTGCTGCTGGCCTTCGGCGGGGTCGCGCTGATCGGGCTCTCGACGGGCTCCCGCGCGGGCACCGAGTGGTACGGCGTGGTCCTGGTGCTGGTGAGCGCGGCGGCGTACGCCGTCAGCGTGGTGCTGCAGAAGCCGCTGGTGGGCAGCCTCCCCGCGGCCCAGGTGACCTGGCTGGCCTGCACGGTGGGGGCCGTGGCGTGCCTGCCCTTCGCCGGCCGGCTCGTGGAGGAGCTGCGCGCCGCGCCGGCGTCCTCGACCTGGTGGGTGGTCTACCTCGGCGTCTTCCCCACGGCCATCGCCTTCACGACCTACGGCTTCGCGCTGCGCCACATGAGCGCCTCCAGCCTGGGCGTCACGACCTACCTGGTGCCCCCGATCACGATCGTGATGGGCCTGCTGCTGCTCGACGAGGTGCCGCCGGCGCTGGCCTACGTCGGCGGGGTGCTCGCCCTGGTGGGCGTCGCGGTCGCGCGCCGCCGTCCCCGCGAGGCCGCCGCGGTGCCGCCCTCGGGGTCAGCCGTCGGCCGGTGAGCCGAGCTCGTCGAGCGCGAGCGGCCCACGGAAGGCCTCGAGGTTGCGCACCGACTCGCCGTTGGCGATCCGCCAGCGCCACTCCTTGCGGATCGACTCGGCGAAGCCGAGCTCGAGGATGGTGTTGAAGGACCCGTCGGCGTACTCCAGCACCGAGCCGAGCAGCCGGTCGACCGTGCCCGGGGTGACCGCCTCCAGCGGGAGCCGGCCGTCGAGGTAGATGTCGCCGACGCTGTCGAGGGCGAAGCCGACGGCGAACATCCTCAGGTTGCGCTCGAGCAGCCAGCGGTAGACCCCGACGTGGTTCTCGTCGGGCTGCCGGCACACGAAGGCGTGGATCCCCAGGGCGTGGGGCCCGACGTCGAAGCGGCAGGGCGTGGTGAGCTTGCGCTCGCCGGGCAGCTCGACCGCGAGCTGGGTCGGCGAGACGTGCTCCCAGGTCAGCCCGGCCTCGTCGAGCACCGCCACCAGGGTCTCCAGCGCCCGCCGGCGCTCCGCGGAGAGCTCCTCGCTCACGGCTGCACCCCCGTGGCCTCCTGGCGCATCGCCCGACGGGCGGCGGCGTACACGCTCAGCATCTGCTCGACGTTGCGCTCCCACCCGAAGCGGCGGGCGTGCTCGAGCGCGCCCGCGCGCAGCTGCTCACCCAGCCCGGGCTCGAGCAGCACCCGCTCGTACGCCGCGGCGTACGCCACGGGGTCGTGCCCCTCGACCAGCAGGCCCGAGCGCTCGTCGCGCACGGCCGTCGTCAGCCCACCCACCGCGGCGGCGACCACCGGCGTACCGGTGGCCTGCGCCTCCACGGCGACCAGGCCGAAGCTCTCGTTGTAGGACGGCACGCACACCAGCGTGGAGGCGGCGTACCAGTCGACCAGGTCGGCCTGCGCGACCGGCGGGACGAAGCGCACCGACGCGGTGACGCCGAGCTCGTCGGCGAGGCGCGCGAGCGCGTCGGGCCGGTCGAGGCCGGAGCCCGACGGGCCACCGACGACGGCCACCGTCAGCCGGTCGCGCAGCTCGGGACGGCGCTGCAGCAGCACCGCGACGGCGCGCAGCATCACGTCGGGCGCCTTGAGCGGCTGGATGCGGCCCACGAAGGTGATCACCGGGGCGTCGAGCGCCAGGCCGAGCCGCTGCCGCGCCGCGCCGCGGCCGACGTCGCGGAAGACCTCCAGGTCGACGCCGGGGTGCACCACCTCGACGCGGCCGGGGTCGGCGTCGTACAGGTCGAGCAGCTGCTTGGCCTCGTCGTCGGTGTTGGCGACGAGCATGTCGGCCGCCGCCACCACCTGCTCCTCGCCGATGAGGCGGGCCGCCGGCTCGGGGGTGTCGCCCTCCGCGAGGGCGGCGTTCTTGACCTTGGCCATCGTGTGCATCGTGTGCACGAGCGGCACGCCCCAGCGGTCGCGGGCCAACGCCCCGACCTGTCCGCTGAGCCAGTAGTGGCTGTGCACCAGCTCGTAGTGGCCGGGCGGGTGGTGGGCCTCCGTGCGCAGCACCTCGCGGGCGAAGACGCACAGCTGGGCAGGCAGCTCGTGCTTGGTGAGGCCCTCGAAGGGCCCTGCCGCCACGTGGTGCACCCGGATGCCGTCCTCGACGTCGACCACCGGCGGGAGGCTGCTGCTGGTGGCCCGCGTGAAGAGGTCGACCTCGATGCCGCGTCGCGCGAGCTGGCGCGAGAGGGCGAGCACGTAGACGTTCATGCCACCCGCGTCACCCGTGCCCGGCTGGTCGAGCGGCGAGGTGTGCAGGCTGATCATGGCCACGCGGCGCGGGTCGGTCACGGCTCCTCCATCCGTGCGCCCGCCACCGGCAGGGCCCGCAGCCGGACGCACCCCACCTATCATGGCCCGCGGGTCCCACCGGCCCGACAGGAGGCCGGGCCCGCTTCCCCTGGAGGGCACGTGCCACGTCGTACCGCGGTCGTCACCGGAGCGAGCAGCGGCATCGGCGCCGCCACGGCGAGGGCGCTGGCGGGTGACGGCTTCGAGGTGTGGTGCGCCGCGCGCCGCGAGGACCGCGTGACCGCGCTGGCCGAGGAGATCGGCGGCCGCGCGGTGGTGCTCGACGTCACCGACGCCGAGTCGGTCGCCGCCCTGGCGCGCGCCGTCGACGCCGTCGACGTCCTGGTCAACAACGCCGGCGGCGCCTTCGACATGGCCACCGTCGAGGAGGCCGACGCCGACACCTGGGCGCGGATGTACGACGTCAACGTGCTCGGCACCCTGCGCACCACGCAGGCGCTGCTGCCGGCGCTGCGCGCCGAGGGTGGCGGGCTGGTGGTCAACATCGGCTCGACCGCGGGTCGCACGGCGTACGAGGGGGGCGCGGGCTACGTCGCGGCGAAGCACGGTGTCGCGGCGCTCACCCGCACGCTCCGGCTCGAGCACGTAGCCGAGCCGCTGCGCTTCACCGAGATCGCGCCTGGCATGGTGGCGACCGAGGAGTTCTCGCTGGTCCGCTTCGGGGGCGACCAGACCCGACGCGACAAGGTCTACCAGGGGGTGGCCGAGCCGCTCGTGGCCGAGGACATCGCCGAGGTGGTCCGCTGGGTCGCCTCGCTGCCCGCCCACGTCGACATCGACGAGGTCGTCGTCCGCCCCCGCGCCCAGGCCGCCCAGCACAAGGTGCACCGCGAGGGCTGACCGCCCGCTCGTGCGGAGCGCCGCCGGCGCCGCACGCCGCCGGTTTTCCGGCGAGATGGCCCCTGGCGCCCGGCGTGTCGGGTGCTTCTGGGGCCAGAAGCACCCGGGGGCCGCTACCGGTCGAAGACGGTGCCGCGGAACTTCGGCGGCGGGTCGAAGGGCTTGAGGGCGAAGCAGCTGGCCACGTAGACGCCGTCGTCGTTGGGCCACTGCTCGACCGACCCGGGGAAGGCCTGGGCCTCCATGTCGGGTCGCCCGGTCGAGACCGCCCGGTAGAGCACGTCGCAGGCGCGGTCGAGGCGGGTGTACTCGCGCTCGCTCAGGGCGACGTAGCGCCCGTCCTCGCCCTCGCGCACCGCGCGGCGCGCGTCGATGTCGCCGGCGGCGACCGCCGCGTTGAGGATCATCTCCCCGATCTCCTCGGCCTGGTGCGGGCGGCCGCAGGGCACCGTGGTGCCCGGCACGTCGAGGCAGACCCGCGCGCGCTGGGGCAGCCGGTCGGTGCGCAGGTCGGCGAACATCACGGTGCCCGGCTCCTCCTGCTCGAAGGTGCACACGAAGCGACGCTGCCCGTCCTCCCACAGCTCGGCGGGGAAGGGGTCCCACGCCAGCGCGAAGCCGCCGTCGGCGGCGAGCGCCGGACCGAGCTGGACCCGGGGCGCCCCGGCCCTGCGCTCGGCCCGCCCCCAGGCCGAGTCGGCCAGGCAGCGCTGGTTGACCGCGTCGCGCACGAGGCCGTGCAGCGCGGAGTCCTGGTCGAGGAGGTCGGCGTAGGAGGCGATCCGCCGGTCGAGGGCCCGGGGCAGGTCGACGACCGCGTAGAGCTCGAGCGCGTGGGGCTCGGCACAGTCGACCTCCTCGTCGAACGCCGCGTCGTCGCGCATGGCCTCGGCCCGTGCGTCGCGTCGTTCCGGGTCGTCGCCGGCGTGCTCCTCGACCAGCGCGGCGAAGTCCTCCTCGCCGAGCGCCTCCGGCAGCTGGGTGTCGGTCCAGCAGGTGCCGGCGCTCAGCTCGCGCGGCGGCTCGGGCGCAGGCTCCGCGGGCTTCGGGGACCCCGGGGCTGCGGAGCCGCCGCTGCAGCCGGAGAGGACGAGGGCGAGCAGCAACGCGACGAGCAGGAGGGGTCGAGCGGGCACCTGCCCAATGTCCCACGCCGCGCCAGCTGCCCGCGGTGACGGGCGAGGCGGGACTTCGGCGCTCGCCCGGCTAGGCTGGGGGTGCGCCGCTCGGCGCCGTACGCGCCGCGCCACCGCCTGCGGCGCCCCCTCGATCCAGGAAGTCGACGCATGTCCACGCCCTCCACCACTGCACGCTCCGACCTGCGCAACGTCGCGATCGTCGCCCACGTCGACCACGGGAAGACCACGCTGGTCGACAAGATGCTGTGGCAGGGCGGCGCCTTCGGCGAGCACCAGCACGTCGACGAGCGCGCCAAGGACTCCGGTGACCTCGAGCGCGAGAAGGGCATCACGATCCTCGCGAAGAACACCGCGATCCGCTACACCGGCACCGCCACCGACGTGCCGATGACCATCAACATCATCGACACCCCCGGCCACGCCGACTTCGGCGGCGAGGTCGAGCGCGGGCTCTCGATGGTCGACGGCATCGTGCTGCTGGTCGACGCCTCCGAGGGTCCGCTGCCGCAGACCCGCTTCGTGCTGCGCAAGGCGCTCAACGCCGACATGCCGGTCGTCCTGGTGGTCAACAAGACCGACCGCAGCGACGCCCGCATCGCCGAGGTCGTCGACGAGACCTACGAGCTCTTCATGGACCTGCTCGACGAGTCCCACAGCCAGGACGCCCTCGACTTCCCCGTCGTCTACGCCAGCGCCAAGGCCGGCCGCGCCTCGCTGGAGATGCCCGAGAACGGCGGCCTGCCCGACTCCCCCGACCTCGAGCCGCTCTTCCGCACGATCCTGGAGACGATCCCGGCGCCGACCTACACCGAGGGCGCCCCGCTGCAGGCCCACGTGACCAACCTCGACGCCAGCCCGTTCCTCGGCCGGATCGCCCTGGTGCGGGTGCACGAGGGCATGCTGCGCAAGAACCAGACGGTCGCCTGGATGCGTCGCGACGGCTCGGTCAAGAACGTCAAGATCACCGAGCTGCTGATCACCGAGGCGCTGGAGCGCAAGCCCGGCGAGGAGGCCGGCCCCGGCGACATCGTTGCGATCGCCGGCATCCCCGACATCATGATCGGCGAGACCCTGGCCGACGCGGAGCACCCCGTCGCACTGCCCCTGATCACCGTCGACGAGCCGGCGATCTCCATGACCATCGGCGCCAACAGCTCCCCGCTCGCCGGGCGCGGCCCGACGAAGAACACCAAGGTCACCGCGCGCCTGGTCAAGGACCGCCTCGACGCCGAGCTGGTCGGCAACGTCTCGCTGCGGGTGCTGCCGACCGAGATGCCCGACGCCTGGGAGGTCCAGGGCCGTGGCGAGCTCGCCCTGGCGATCCTGGTGGAGCAGATGCGCCGCGAGGGCTTCGAGCTGACCGTCGGCAAGCCGCAGGTGGTGACCAAGGAGGTCAACGGCAAGGTGCACGAGCCGACCGAGCGGCTCACCATCGACGCGCCCGAGGAGTACCTCGGCGCCATCACCCAGCTGCTCGCCCTGCGCAAGGGCCGGATGGAGCAGATGAGCAACCACGGCACCGGCTGGGTGCGCATGGAGTTCCTGGTGCCGGCGCGTGGCCTGATCGGCTTCCGCACCGAGTTCCTCACCGAGACCCGCGGCACCGGCATCGCCCACCAGGTCTTCGAGGGCTACGAGCCCTGGGCCGGTGAGATCCGCTCCCGCAACAACGGCTCGCTGGTGGCCGACCGCGCCGGGGCCGCCACGGCGTACGCCATGACCAACCTGCAGGAGCGCGGCACCATGTTCCTCGAGCCGACCACGGAGGTCTACGAGGGCATGATCGTGGGCGAGAACTCCCGCGCCGACGACATGGACGTCAACATCACCAAGGAGAAGAAGCAGACCAACATCCGGTCGGCCACCTCCGACAACTTCGAGAAGCTGATCCCGCCGCGCAAGCTCTCGCTCGAGCAGTCGCTGGAGTTCTGCCGCGACGACGAGTGCGTGGAGGTCACGCCCGACGCGGTGCGCATCCGCAAGGTGCACCTCTCGGCGCACGACCGCGCCAAGAGCGCCGCCCGCGCCCGGCGCGGCTGACGGGCCCCGCTCAGTCGTCGAGCACGATCCGGGCGAGCCGACGAAGGTCGTCGGTCAGGTCGGTCTCGCCCAGGGTCACGTCGACGTCGTAGTGGAAGGCGTAGACGAAGCGGTCGGGCTGCGGCCGGGCCGTGGGCGCCGCGGCGCGGAAGTCGATGCGCTGCACCAGTGAGCGCACCTCCGGCACCCGCGGGTCGTCGGAGTCCAGGTCGACCTCGCCCTGCCGGACCATGCCGGCCACGCCTCCGCTGCGGCGTACGCCGACCGTCGAGGTGGCCGGGGTGGCCGGCCCGGGCGTCACCGAGGTGCCCGGGGTGATCCCGACCTGCTCCCAGGCCTCGGTGACCACCGCAGCCCGGCTGCCGGCGGCAGCGACCGTCGCGGCGGCGAAGCTGCCGAAGTCCTCCCGCGGCCCGGACGCGAGCAGCGCGTCGTACCAGATGCGGCCGGCGCCCTCCCAGGTCTGCCCACCGACCGCCCGGGCGGCCAGCGCGAAGGCGCGGTTGGGGATGCCGCTGTTGATGTGGACCCCGCCGTTGTCGTCGGTGGTCACGACGAAGTCGTCCATGTGGCCGGGCTGCGGGTCGGCGCCCACCCGGGGGTCGTCGTAGGCGGTGCCGGGCTCGAGCATCGAGCGCAGCGCGCGACCCTGCACTCCTGGCATGAAGATGCCCTCGCCGACCAGCCAGTCGGCGCTCTCGGCGTCCTGCCCGGCCACCCGCTGCTTGACGCAGGCGCCCACGACGTCGGCGACCGACTCGTTGAGCGCACCCGACTGCCCCTCGTAGGCGAGGTCGGCGGTGTGCTGGACCAGCGCGTGCGCGAGCTCGTGGCCCAGCACGTCGATCGGCTTGGTGAAGCGGTCGAAGACCACGCCGTCGCCGTCACCGAAGACCAGCTGGGTGCCGTCCCAGAAGGCGTTGACGTAGTCGCGGTCGTAGTGCACGGTCGCGACCGCCGTGGCCCCTGCGGCGTCGTAGGAGTCGCGGCCCCAGTCGGCCAGCAGCGCCAGCGTCTCGGTCAGTCCCGCCGCGGCCTCGTCGACCGCCGCATCACCGGTCGCCGGGTCTCCGGCCCGCCGTGCGAGCGGTCCGGGCAGCTGCGTGCCGTTGCCGGCGTCGTGGACGGACCAGTCGACCTCTCCCGCGACCGGGACCCGTGGCGCCGCCTGTCGTCGCTCGCGCAGCTGCGCGTCGAGGGTGCGCGCCCGGCGGACGCACTCGGCGGTGTGGTCGTCGGCCTCGGCGAGCCGATCGAGCAGGTAGACGGGGATGAAGTGGCGCAGGTCCCCACCTTCGCACCCCCCACCGACACGCAGCGGGCGCGCGGGCTCAGCGGCGGGGGCGCGTGACCGAGGCGACCGCGGGGCGGACGTCGACGAGGTAGACCGCCGTCGCGACGTGACCGAGGATCGCCAGCAGCCCGATCGCGCCGCTGAAGAGCTGCCCCAGCGCGCTCAGGCCGAGGATGAGCAGCCAGGCCTGCTTGGTCAGCTTGTCGGCCGCCACGAAGGCGTCGGCGGGACGGACCACGGCGTCGACGAACGCCCACGTCTTGACCAGGATCAGCGCGAAGACCGCGATCTGGGAGACGCCGAGCTGGAGCGCGAAGAGGTCCACGCGCCCAGGATATCGGGCGGGGCCGAGCCCCGGGACGCAACGGACCCCCGGACCGGGGTCCGGGGGTCCGTCGGCGCCTGCCTCGCGCGAAGGGAGGGGTCACGCGAGGCCGCGCTCCCGCCGCCCGTCGGCGACGGGTGCCTCGGTGCGTTCCGTCAGGAGGAGGCGGAGGAGGAAGAGGCGGTGCTCTCGGCGCTCTTGGCGGTCTTGGCGGCCGCCTCCTGGACCGAGCCCGCCGCGGCGGCGGTCTTCTTCGCCGCGGTCTTCTTCGCCGCGGTGGCCTTCTTGGCCGCCGGCTCCGTGGTCTTGCTCGCGACCTTCTTGGCCGTCGACTTCGTCGTCGGGGCCTTCTTGGCGGTCTTCTTGGCCGACTTGGTGGCCGGCGCCTTCGCGCCCGGGGTCCGCTTCGCCTGAGCGGTCTTGGCGCGCTCACGACGCACGACCGTCGAGTTGTTGGGCGCCTCGCGCAGCGTGGTCACGGCCTTGTCGCCGTCCTTGCGGATCGCGGCGACGAGCTTCTCGCCCCGCTCGGCCAGCTCGGCGTAGGTCTTGGTCAGCTCGGCGAGAGCCTCGTCGACCAGCGACTGCACCTTGCCGGGCAGCGCCTTGGCGTCCTTCTGCAGCTCGGTGACGCGGGCCTCGAACTTCGACTGCGCGTCCTTGGCGTCCTTGGTCAGCTCCTCGACGCGGGCGTTGACCAGCGCGACGGCCTGGTTCTGCAGGGCCTTCGGGTCGCGCTCGACCTTGCTCACGCGCGACTGGACGTCGCTGAGCGCCTCGGACGCGCTCTTCTGGGCCTCGGCGGCGTAGCCGCGGGCCAGCTCGTAGGCGACCTCGGTGACGCCGGCGACGGCGTACAGGGGCTTCAGGGTGGTGGTAGCCATGTCACTCTCCTCGGGTGTGGCTGGTGGTGCTGATGGGTGTGGTCTCTGACGGATCGGTCTCGCGGGCGTCGTCGGCGGCGCCGGCGACCTCGCGGAACGCCTGGTAGACGTCGAGCAGCGAGTGCTTCTGGCGCTCGGTGAGGGCCGGGTCGCCGAGGATGGCGAGCTCGACCGATCTCACCTCGCCGTGCGGGTGGACGATGCCCGCCTGCACGTAGAGCTGCTCGGCGGAGATCCGCAGCGCCTTCGCCAGCTGCTGCAGCACCTCGGCGGAGGGACGTCGCAGGCCCCGCTCGATCTGGCTGAGGTAGGGGTTGGAGACCCCTGCCTGCTCGGCCAGCTGGCGCAGGGACAGCTCGGCAGCGACGCGCTGCTCGCGGAGGTAGTCCCCGAGCGACTCGACGGCGTTGCCGACCTTGCTCCGTGCCATGTCTCCATGGTGCTTGCTCCTGCTAGCAAACACAACTCACCAGTAGGTGAACACAGTCACACTCGCGCTTGTGACACGAGTGTTTCCTCATGCTTGCTGTGCAAGCACCGTGCTCACCCGAGTACGGCGCGCACCTCACCGACGGGACGGCCGGCGCCCAGCAGCGGCCAGTGACCGGTCTGCCGCACGGCCTCCGCGTCGACGCCGGGCTCCTCCAGCACCCCGGCCCGCTCGAGCAGCGCGGCCATGAGCACCGGCCGGGCGCGAGCGGCGCCGTCGTCGGTCTTGGTGGCGAAGGCCCGGCCGTCGGGCAGCGCGACGGCGTAGCAGGACTCCGCGCCGGCCTTGCCGATCGCTCCCGGCACCGCGCGCTGCAGGCTCAGCTCGTCGCGCGTGGTCCCGGAGACGTACGCCGGGTGCTCGCGGATCGCGGTCGCCACCCGGGCCTCGGGGCCGCTCGCGGCCGTGGCCAGGGTCGCGAAGGCCCGCGCGAGTCCGACCAGCGAGGTCGAGAGCAGCGGAGCCCCGCAGCCGTCGACCGCGACGTGGGCGACGGGCTCAGCGGTGAGGCGCGCGAAGGTCGCGGCGATCGCCTGCTGCAGCGGGTGCTCGGCGTCGAGGTAGTCGTCGGTCGACCAGCCGCGGGCCACGCAGGTGGCGAGCATCGCCGCGTGCTTGCCCGAGCAGTTCATCTGGATCGGGGAGCGCGCGCCCCCCGCGCGCAGCAGCTCCTCGCGTGCCTGGTCGTCGAGCGGCCAGTCGGCGGGCGTCTGCAGCGCGGACTCCTCCAGCCCGGCTCCGGCGAGCACCCGGCGCACGCCCTCGAGGTGGAAGGGCTCACCGGAGTGCGAGGCGCTGGCGAGCGCCAGCAACTCACCGTCGAGCTCGAGCCCGGCCTCGAGCAGACCCACGGCCTGGAGCGGCTAGTTGCACGAGCGCGGCAGCACCGGGGCGTCGACGTCACCGGCCGAGGCGGCGACCGAGCCGTCGGGCGCCAGCTCCACCCACGAGCCGCGGTGGTGCCCTTCGACGAAGCCGGAGCGGACCACCTCCGCGATGACGACATGACCGGGAGCAGGGGCAGACATGCGTGCGACGCTACCGACCCCTCGCT
>JBQGFI010000393.1:0-2623 GCA_052040065.1 Marmoricola sp. | reverse complement strand
GCCAACTTCGTCGCCAACCTGGGCCGCAACCTGTGGACCCACTCGGTGATCATGTGCGGCCACTTCCCCGAGGGCGTCGCGACCTTCGAGAAGAAGTCGATCGACGGCGAGACCAAGGCCGAGTGGTACGTGCGCCAGATGCTCGGCGCCGCCAACATCTCCGGCTCCAAGGCGATGCACTTCATGACCGGCAACCTCTCGCACCAGATCGAGCACCACCTCTTCCCCGACCTGCCGAGCAACCGGTACGCCGAGATCGCGCCGCAGGTCAAGGACCTCTTCGAGCGCTACGGCCTGACCTACGTCGAGGGCCCGCTGCCCAAGCAGGTCGCCTCCGCGTGGGCCAAGGTCATCCGGCTCTCGCTGCCCAACGACTTCCTGGGCAAGAAGGTCAACCCCACCCCGCTGCCCGTGCGCGAGGCGACCGTCAAGGCCGCCTGACCCGCACGCGACGCCACGAGCGGCTGGTTCCCGGCAGGTCCGGGAACCAGCCGTTCGGCACACTGTGCCCATGCTGGAGACCACCGAGGCCGACTTCGACGACCTCGTCTCCGAGGCGCTCGACGGCGTGCCGGTCGAGCTGACGTCGCTGATGGACAACGTCGTGGTGCTCGTCGAGGCGGAGCCGCCGCCGGAGGACCCCGACCTGCTCGGGCTCTACGACGGCGTCCCGCTCACCGAGCGCGACGTCACGACCTACACCTTCGCCCAGCCCGACCGCATCTTCGTCTTCCGCGGTCCGCTGCTGCGGATGTGCGAGACGCCCGAGCAGCTCGTCGAGGAGGTGCGGGTGACCGTGGTGCACGAGATCGCCCACCACTTCGGCATCGACGACGCCGCGCTCCACGAGCTGGGCTACGGCTGACCTGACCTAGACTCTCCCGGGCCGTCCCCGGGGCGGCTGGCCCCCATCGTCTAGCGGCCTAGGACACCGGCCTTTCACGCCGGCTGCGCGGGTTCGAATCCCGTTGGGGGTACGTGCTCGACCGTCACGCCCTCTCCGCCCTCGCCGACGGCACGGCGTACTTCGACGGACCGGGCGGCACGCAGACGCCCGACGTGGTCGCCGACGCCATCGCCGCCACGCTGCGGGCACCGCTGTCCAACCGCGGCACGGCGTACGCCGCCGCCCGCCACGCCGAGGCGGTCGTGCAGGGCTTCCGCGCCGCCATGGGCGACTTCCTCGGCGTCGACCCGGGCGTCGTGGTGCACGGGCGCAGCATGACCGCGCTGACCTTCGACCTCGCCCGCACGCTCGCCCAGGACTGGGGCCCGGGCGACGAGGTGGTGGTCTCGCGGCTCGACCACGACGCCAACGTCCGTCCGTGGGTGATCGCCGCCGAGCGCGCCGGGGCGACCGTGCGCTGGGCCGACCTCGACCCCGAGACCTGCGAGCTCACGGTCGAGGCGGTGGCCGCCGTGCTCGGCGAGCGCACCCGGCTCGTCGCCGTGACCGCCGCCTCCAACCTGGTCGGCACCCGGCCCGACGTGCCCGCCATCGCCGCGGAGGTCCACCGCGCCGGGGCGCTGCTGCACGTCGACGGCGTGCACCACGCCGCCCACGTGCTGCCCGACGTGCCGGCCGTGGGCGCCGACCTCTACACCTGCTCGCCCTACAAGTTCCTCGGGCCGCACTGCGGCGTGATGACCGGACGCGCCGAGCTGCTGGAGTCGCTGCGGCCCGACAAGCTGCTGCCGTCGTCCGACGCCGTGCCCGAGCGCTTCGAGCTCGGCACGCTGCCCTACGAGCAGCTCGCCGGCGTCACCGCGGCCGTCGACCTGCTGGCCGGGCTGGTGCCCGGCAACGGCAGCCGCCGCGAGCGCCTCGTCGCGTCGTACGCCGCCCTGGAGCGCCACGAGGACACCCTGCGCACGCGTCTCGAGGCCGGCCTCGCCGGGCTCCGGGGCGTCACCTCCTGGTCGCGAGCCGCGCGGCGCACCCCCACGCTGCTGCTCACCTTCGACGACCTCGCGCCGGCCGAGGTCTCCGCCGCTCTCGGCGAGCGGGGCGTGGTCGCCCCCGCCGGCACCTTCTACGCCCACGAGCCGGCGACCCGCCTCGGCCTCGCGCCCCAGGGCGGGCTGCGCGTCGGACTGGCGCCGTACACCACCGCCGACGACGTCGACCGGCTCCTGGAGGGCCTCGATTTCGTGACCGCTCCCCGGGTGCGTTAGCATTCCGTGGCTTCGAAAACTGGAGCCAGCCAAGCAGCATCCTGGCCCCGTAGCGCAGTTGGTTAGCGCGCCGCCCTGTCACGGCGGAGGCCGCGGGTTCGAGTCCCGTCGGGGTCGCCACCAACACGAGGGCGAGGTCTCACGACCTCGCCCTCGTGCTCTGTCCGGACCTGGGTACACCGCGCCGCATGGCGAGCGTCGATCGTGTCCTCCGTGCCACCCCCGAGCAGGTCTGGGAGGTGCTGCGCGACGGCTGGCTCTACCCCTCCTGGGTGGTCGGCGCGTCCCGCATGCGTGAGGTCGACGACGGCTGGCCGGCGGTCGGGACCCAGCTGCACCACTCGGTCGGCGTGTGGCCGGCGCTGCTCGACGACTCCACCCGAGCCACCGTCTCGCAGCCGGCGAGGCTGCTGCAGCTGACCGCGCGCGGCTGGCCGATGGGCGAGGC
>JBQGFI010000392.1:0-8841 GCA_052040065.1 Marmoricola sp. | reverse complement strand
GCCCGGGTCTTGATCCACTCCGGCTTGCGCTCGATCGGGGTCTCGGCGTTGCGCGCCTCCAACCGCAGCAGCCTGCGACCCGCGGGCTCCACGCTCACCGGTCGGCTCCCGTGACGGTGCGCACGGCCTGCTGCCACCCGGCGTACAGGCTCTCGCGCTGGTCCTCCGACATGGTGGGCTCGAAGACCCGCTCGGCCTCCCAGCGCGCGGCCAGGTCCTCCAGCCGCCACAGGCCGCCCGCGACCCCGGCGACGTGGGCAACGCCGAGCGCGGTCTGCTCGAGCTGGCGCGGCCGCAGCACCGGGACGCCGAGGATGTCGGCCTGGAACTGGCAGAGCAGCTCGTTGGTCGTGGCGCCGCCGTCGACGCGCAGCTCGGGCACGTCGTAGCCACCGGCACGGAAGGCCTCGACGTTGTCGCGGGTCTGGTAGGCCATCGCCTCCAGCCCGGCGCGCACGACGTGGGCCCGGCTGCTCTCGAGCGTCAGCCCCACGATGCTCGCCGCCGCGTCGCGCGCCCAGTGCGGGGCGCAGATGCCCGCGAAGGCCGGCACCAGGTAGACCCCGCCGTTGTCGGGCACCGAGGCGGCGACCTGCTCGCTGCGCTCGCCGTCGGCCAGCACGCCGAGCTTCTCGCGCAGCCACTGCAGCGTCTGGCCGCTGTGGAAGACCACGCCCTCGGCCTCGTAGTCGGTGCGCCCCGCGAGCGTCCAGCCCACGCTGGCGGTGAGGCCGTCGAGCACGGCGGGCGCGGCACCGGAGTTGGCCGTCAGCACCCCCGCGGTGCCGAAGGTGTTCTTGACGGTGCCGGGCTCCAGGCAGCCCTGGCCGAACATGCCCGACATCTGGTCGCCCATCACGGCGGCGAGCGGGAACGCCGCGGTGCCGGGCAGGCCGACCTCGGCGGGCCGCACCTCGCCGAAGTCGCCGTCGGTGGGCAGCACCTGCGGCAGCAGCGACAGCGGGACGCCGGTCGCCTCGCAGAGCGTGGCGTCCCAGGTGAGGTCGGCGAGCGAGAAGAGCGCGGTGCGCGAGGCCTCGCTCGGGTCGGTGGCGTGCGTGCGACCTCCGGTGAGGTTCCACACCAGCCAGGTGTCGAGCGTGCCGAAGGCGAGCTCGCCGCGCTCGGCACGCTCGCGGACACCCGGGACGTGCTCGAGGATCCACGCCGCCTTCGCGGCACTGAAGAACGAGTCGTTGAAGAGGCCGGTGCGCTCGCGGAAGACGGGGTCGAGGCCCTCGTCGCGCCAGCGCCGCACGATGTCGTCGGTCTGCTTCGACATCCACATCAGGGCGTGGTGCACGGGCTCACCGGTGCGGCGGTCCCACAGCAGGCAGGTCTCGCGCGAGGTGGTGACGCCGGCGCCCGCGACGTCGTCGGTGGTGAGGCCCGCCGTGCGCAGCGCCTCCTCCAGCGAGTCGCGCAGGCCGCGCCACAGGTGCCACGGGTCGAGCTCGACCCAGCCGCGCTGGGGGTAGAGGGGCTCGGTCGGGCGGCGCGCCTCGGCGACGACCTCGCCGTCGTCGCCGACGAGGACCACCCGCGCGCTCGTCGACCCGAGGTCGAGCGCCGCGGCCACCCGACGACTCACGGCCCGGCCTCCACCGGCTGGTCCTGCACCGCCGGCTGCCGACCCGGCACGGCGAGGCGCTCGAGCCAGGTGCGGTACTCCGCGACCTCGCGCTCGACGCGGGCGTCGTCCCAGCCCTCGCTGCGGGCGAGCACCGAGACGATGTCGTCGAGCGACTCCAGCCCGTGGCCGGGCTCGAAGGCGAGCAGCACCCGCCGCGCGAGCACGTCGGTCAGGGTGCGCGCGAGCTCGCGCCGCATCGTGAAGGTCAGCTCGACGGCCAGGGCACCGGTCGGCTCGTGCACCACGCGCAGCGCGTCGGCGTCGTCGCCCGCGGAGGCGACCACGTCGACCGCGCGACCGCCGTAGAGGGCCAGCAGCCGGTCGGCGCTGCGCGTGGAGAGACCCCGCTCGAGGAGGAACCGGCGGGCCCCCTCGAGGTCGCCGACGACACCGGGCAGGGGCAGGTGGGCGGTGACGCAGCGCGGGGCCTTGCGCCCGAGCCGGCGGAAGACGTCGTCGACGGCGTCCTCGGCGAGCTGGCGGTAGGTGGTGAGCTTGCCGCCCACCACCGTGACCAGGCCCTCGAGGTCGGGGGCGTGGTCGTGGAGCACGTGGCTGCGCGGCACCTCCCACTCGTCGACGTCGGGCGCGTAGGGCAGCGGCCGCACGCCGGAGTATGTGAAGAGCACCTTCTCCGGGGTCAGGTCGGCGCCCGGCACCAGCGCGTTGACCTCGTCGAGCAGATAGCGCATCTCCTCGGCGTCGCAGCGCGCCTCGCCGGGGTCCTCGTCGAAGCGGAGGTCGGTGGTGCCGATCAGGTAGCGCCCCATCCACGGGATCACCAGGACGAGGCGACCGTCGGTCTTGGACTCGTAGTAGACGACGTCGTCGGGGGCGCCCGGGAAGGGGTCGACGACGAGGTGGCTGCCCTTGGTGCCGCCGTTGAGGCGGGGCTGCTCCGGGGCGCCGCGACGGAAGATCCGGTCGATCCACGGACCCGCGACGTTGAGGACGACGGGCGCGTGGGCCTCGTGCATCGTGCCGGTCGTGGTGTCGCGGTAGCGGACCCCCACCACGCGCGAGCCCTCGAGCAGCGGCTCCTCGACCCGCGCCTTGGTGCGGATCTCCGCGCCGGCGCCCACGGCCTCGAGCGCCACCTCGACGCACAGGCGCTCGGCGTACTCGACCTGCCCGTCGGTGAAGACCACGCCGCCGCCGAGACCGTGCTGGTCGATGCCGCGGAAGCGGCGCAGCAGCGCGTCGCGCCGCAGCACCTCGTGGCGCCCGGTGCGCTTGTCGAAGGAGAGCGCGTCGTAGGCCACCATGCCGAGCCGGATCAGCCACGCCGGGCGCCGGTTGTGCTCGTAGAAGGGCATGATCAGCCGCTTCGGCCGGACCAGGTGGGGCGCCAGGCGGAAGAGCCGCTCGCGCTCGCGCAGCGACTCGCGCACCAGTGCGAAGTCGCGGTGCTCGAGGTAGCGCAGTCCCCCGTGCACGAGGCGGCCCGACCAGGCGGACACCCCGCTGCACACGTCGTCCTGCTCGAGCAGCAGCACCCGCAGCCCCCGGGACGCCGCGTCGCGCGCGACCCCTAGACCGTTGATGCCGGCTCCGACCACGATGAGGTCATGAGGCACCCTCGACTCCGTCACCCGCGGCTCCCGTCGGCTTGGCGCGCATATCTATTCGTAACGCGCATCACAATGTAGAGTGTCCGCCGTCACACCGACGCTGTCAACCGCCCGCCCCACCCGAGGAGCCCCGTGCCGGACCAGGAACAGACGCGGCTGATGATCAAGGTCGCGCGGCTCTACCACACCCACGACATGCGGCAGACCGACATCGCCAAGCGGCTGCACATCTCGCAGTCGCGGGTCTCGCGGCTGCTCACGCAGGCCGAGGAGGTCGGCCTGGTCCGCACCGTGGTCGCGGTGCCGGCCCACATCCACGCCGAGCTCGAGGAGGCCGTGGAGGCGGCGTACCCCGTCAGCGAGGTGCACGTGGTCGACGTCGTGAGCGACGACGAGTCCGAGCTCGGTCACGACCTGGCACACGCCATGGCGATGCTGCTGGCCGAGGTGACCTTCGAGGCCGCCACGGTCGGCTTCACCTCGTGGAGCCGCACGCTGCGCACGATGGTCGACCAGATGCAGCCGCTGCGCACCCGCACCCAGCAGGTGGTCGAGCTGCTCGGCGACCTCGGTCCGCCGCTGCTCCAGCACGACGCCGCGCGCTCCACCCAGCGGCTCGCCACGCTGGCGGGCGCCGAGGCGGTCTTCCTGCGCCTGCCCGGCGTCGTGCCCAGCGTCGAGATCCGTGACCTGCTGGTCAGCCGCGACGTCTACGCCCGCGAGGCGCTCGCCCTGCTCGACGGCATCGACCTCGCGCTCGTCGGCATCGGCGCCTGCGAGGTCGACCCGACGCTGCGCTCGGGCGACAACTTCTTCACCCACGAGCAGTTCGCCCAGATGCGCGAGCGCGGTGCGGTCGGCGAGGTGTGCCTGCACTTCATCGACGCCGACGGCGAGCCCATCGAGGGCGAGCTCGACGACCTCGTCATCGGCGTCACCCGCGACCAGCTGCGCGCCGCCGGACGCCGCTGGGCCGTCGCCGGCGGCGTCCGCAAGCGCGAGGCGGTGCGGGCGGCGGTCAAGGGCGGCTGGGTCGACACGCTGGTCACCGACGCCGCCACCGCCGAGTACCTGCTCGCCTGAGGGGTCGACCCCCGGCTACCAGGGGCTCTCGACGCGCTGCCGCACCGAGGCCAGGAACGCCGCGCCGGTCGCGCCGTCGAGGGCGCGGTGGTCGCAGGTCAGCGTGAGCTCGGCGATCGGCCGCCACTGCGGGTCGCCGTCGTTCCAGACCTGCCGCTGCCGGGTGCTGCCGACCGCGAGGATGGCGACCTGCGGCACGTTGAGGATCGCGTCGAAGCGGTCGATGCCCATCATGCCGAGGTTGGAGACGGTGAAGCTGCCCCCGGTCACGTCGGCCATGCCCAGCGCGCCCTCGCGTGCCCGGGTGGCGACGTCGCGGCGCCGCTCGGCGACGCCCGCGAGGCCGAGCGCGTCGGCGCCGTGCACGACCGGCACCATCAGGCCGGCGTCGGTGGCCACCGCGAGGCCGAGGTTGACCTCGTCGAGCAGCGTCACGGACTCCTCGCCGTAGTGCGCGTTGACGCCCGGGTGCTCCCGCAGCGACTCGGCGCAGGCCACCAGGAGCACGTCGGTCACGGTCGCGCCCGGCTGGTGCTCCTTGACCTCCAGCGCCCGGGTCATGTCGACCTCGACGCCGAGGTGGAAGACGGGCGCCTCCCAGGCGGTGACCATGCGGCGCGCCGCCGTGCGGCGGATGCCCTTGAGCGGGACGACGGTCACGCGCCCACGCCCAGCTGCGCCGTACGGCCGGCGCAGCCGTAGAGCTCCATCTTCTCGACCGTCGCCCGGACCATGCGCTCGCGACCCTCGGCCATCGCCTCCTCGAGCTGGCGGTCGCCGCTGGACCACACCGCCTCGATGCCGGACCGGAAGGCGTGGCGCAGGTCGGTGTCGGCGTTGAACTTGTGCACGCCGGCGGCGGTCGCCGCGCGCACCTCGTCCTCGGGCACGCCGGAGGCGCCGTGGAGCACCAGCGGGATGCCGGTGACGGCCTTGATCTCCTCGATGCGCTGGATGTCCAGCGGCTGCGGCGACGCCAGCGGCACGCCGTGCACGATCCCGACCGAGATGGCCAGGAAGTCGACGCCGGTCTCGGCCACGAAGCGCTCGGCCTGCGCGACGTCGGTGTAGTACGACGCCCAGTCGACCTCCTCGTCGGCGTCCGGGATCTTGCCGAGCTCGGCCTCGACCGGGATGCCGAAGGCGTGGGCGACCTCCACGACCTTGCGGGTGCTGGCGATGTTGTCCTCGAAGGGCAGGTGGGCGCCGTCGTACATGATCGAGTCGAAGCCCAGCTGGATCGCCTCGAAGACCTCCTCCCACGGGCCGTGGTCGAGGTGGATCACGTAGTCCGCCTCCGACTCCTCGGCGATGCGCTTGGTCATCTCGTAGGCCTTGCGCAGGCCGAGGTGCGGGACGATCGCACGACCGACCTGGAGGAAGACCGGCGCGTGCGCCTTCTCCGCGGCCAGGACGAGCGCCTCGGTGGTCTCGGGGTTGTGCATGTTGAAGGCCCCGACGGCGTAGCCGCCCTTACTGGCGGCCTCGATCAGGTGGCGAGGGTCGACCTTGCCCATGGTGGTGCTCCTTGCTGCGAGAGGTGCTGCGAGAGGGGATCAGTCGGTGGTCTCGATGTAGGCCACGACGGTGCGGACCTCGACGGTCTCGCCCTCGGGCACGACGATCTCGACGATGGTGCCGTCGGCGGGGGCCTCGAGGGTCTCCTCGACCTTCTCGGCCTCGACCTCGGCGATGGGGTCGTCCTCGGCGACGGTGTCGCCGACGCCCTTGAGCCAGCTGGTGATGGTGCCCTCGCTCATGCCCATGCCCCACTGGGGCAGCAGGACCTCGATCTTGGCCATCGTTCGTCTCTCCTTCGTGTGTCGGTCTGGGGGTGTGCCGCGGTCAGCGGGGCGCCTGGGTCGAGAGCGCGTCGTCGACGCCCTCGGGGGTGGACGGCACCGAGACCCGCTCGCCGGTGACGCGGCGTACGGCGTCGCCGATGTAGCTGCGGTTGGGGTAGAGCTGCTTCTCCAGCGCGGGGCTGAAGGGGATCTGCGTGTCGGGGGTGGTGACGCGCACGATCGGCGCGAGCAGGGACCCGAAGGCCTCCTCCGCGACGATGGCCGAGATCTCGGCGGCGGCCGAGCAGGTGCGGTGGGCCGGGTCGGCGACCACGAGGCGGCCGGTGCGGGAGACGGACTCCACGATCGCGGCGGTGTCGAGCGGCACCAGCGTGCGGGGATCGATGACCTCGACCGAGATGCCCTCCTCGGCCAGCTGCTCGGCGGCGGCGACCGCCTCGGGCACCGCGCTGGAGATCGCCACGACGGTGACGTCGGTGCCCTCGCGCACGGTGCGCGCCTGGCCGAAGGGGATCGAGTACTCCTCCTCGGGCACCTCGCCCTTGCTCCCCCACAGCGTGCAGGCCTCGAAGGTCAGCACCGGGTCGTCGGTGTCGACCGCCGTGCGCAGCAGGCCCTTGGCGTCGTACGGGCTCGAGGGCACCACGATCTTCAGGCCCGGCACGTTCATGAACATCGGGTAGGGGCGGTCGGAGTGGTGCGCACCGGTGTTGAGGCCGTAGAACATCGCCGAGCGGAAGACGACCGGCAGCGACGCCTGGCCCCCGAACATGTAGCGGTTCTTGGCCGCCTGGTTCACGAACTGGTCCATCGCCATGTAGAGGAAGCTCGAGTACGACAGGTCGACGATCGGCCGCAGCCCCGTCATCGCCGCGCCGATCGCGGCCCCGACGATGACCTCCTCGGAGATCGGGGTGTTGCGGATCCGGTTGCTCCCGAACATCTGCAGGAAGTCGCCCTTGTCGGCGCGCGACTTCCCCGAGCCGCCCGTGGTGCCGTAGACGTTGGCCTCCACGTCCTCGCCGATGATGACGACGCGCTCGTCGGCCTCCATCGCCTCGCGCTGGGCGGCGCCGATGGCGCCGAGGTAGCTCATCACGGTCACGACGTGACTCCGATCGGCTCGGTGTAGAGGTCGCGGAAGGCGACCTCGGGGTCGGGGAAGGGGCTGTCCTGGGAGAACTGGAAGGCCTGCTCGACCTCGTCGAGGACCTCGGCCTCCAGCGCGTCCATCTCCTCGTCGGTGGCCACGCCGGTCTCGACGAGGTGCCGCCGGAAGAGCACGATCGGGTCGCGCTCGAGCCACTGGGTGCGCTCGTCGGCGTTGCGGTAGTCGGTGCCCAGGCGCAGGCCCTCGGAGTGCTCGTTGTAGCGGTAGGTGACCACCTCGACCAGGGTCGGGCCGTCGCCGGCGCGAGCCCGCTCCACCGCGGTCGAGACGGCGTCGTAGACCGCCATCGCGTCCTGGCCGTCCTCGACACGGACCCCGGGCATCCCGAAGCCGGCCGCACGGTCGGCGATGACGCCGGAGGTGACCGTGTGCGCGGGCGTCGACAGCGCGTACTGGTTGTTCTCGCACAGGAAGACCACCGGCAGCTGCCAGACGCCCGCGAGGTTCATCGCCTCGTAGAGGCAGCCCTGGTTGGCGGCGCCGTCGCCGAAGAAGGCGAGCGAGACCTTGCCGTTGCCCAGCACCTTGCTCGAGAGCGCGGCGCCGGTGGCGATCGGGATCGAGGACCCGACGATGCCGGACTCGCCGAGGCTGCCCACCGCGAAGTCGGCCAGGTGCAGCGAGCCGCCCTTGCCGCCGCAGACGCCACCGGACTTGCCGACCAGCTCGGCCATGAGCGGGCCGAGGGGCGAGCCCTTGCCGATCGGGTGGCCGTGGCTGCGGTGGTTGCCGCTCATGTAGTCGTCGTCGCCGAGCGCCATGCACGCGCCGACGACCTGGGCCTCCTGCCCGATGCTCGTGTGCACCGTGCCGGGGATCTGCCCCCGCTTGACCATCTTGGAGGCGCGCTCGTCGAAGCGGCGGATGCGCACCATGCGGCGCTGCATCTCCAGCAGCTCCTCGTTCGTCAGACTCATCGTTCCCTCACTTGAATACGTATTCAGAGTGTGCAAGTTCATGCTACGTGACCGTGAGCACACCCGGCAAGAGCCGCGGCGCACCCGTGGCGCCGGTCAGCCCAGCTGCCCCACGACCTCGCGGACGAGCGGCCACACCTTGGCGACCGACACGTGGCTGACGGACTCCTGGGGGGAGTGCAGGGCGTGGAGCTCGGTGCCGATCGAGATGGTGTCGAGCCCGGGGACCCGCTGGCTGAACATGCCGAGCTCGAGGCTGCACTGCGAGACGTGCACGTCCGGCTCCTCCCCCACGACGGCCCGGTAGGTCTCCACGGCCGTCGCCAGCAGGGGCGAGTCCGGCTGGTAGGGGAACTCCGGCGCGTCCAGCCCGAACTGCTCCACCACCACGCCGCCACCGGCCAGCGCGACGAGCGCACGGACCCGTGCGAGCACCTCGTGCTTGCGCGAGGTGACCGCCGAGGTGATCGTCGACATGAGACGGGCGCCGTCGGGGGTCTCGCGGATCGTGCCGAGGTTGTTGGAGGTCTCCACGGTCCCGGGCACCTCGAGGCTCCACGACAGCACCCCGTTGGGCACCAGCGACGTCAGCCGCACGAGACGCGCACCGGCCTCGGCGGAGTAGACCCGCTCCGCACCCTCGGCCGGCTCCAGCTCCAGC
>JBQGFI010000391.1:0-4179 GCA_052040065.1 Marmoricola sp. | reverse complement strand
TCTACAACTTCGTTTGTTCGTGCCCCTCGTTCCCCTCCCCGGCTGCCCTGACGGTGGCGCGGCGGGGCGGGGCCCCACGGTCGGGTCGGCCAGCCCGATCCGTCTACCTCGAGGAGCGGTCATGACCACCCCCGACAAGCTCATCCAGATGGTCATCGCCTGCGCGCTGTTCTTCGGCGTGATGGCGGCCATCCTCCTGCTGACGCAGCGCCTGAAGTCGCGCTCCGGCGAGCGCGTGCAGATCGCCGCCTTCGTGGCTCCGGCGCTGCTCCTGGTCGCGGTCGGGCTGCTCTACCCGGCCGTCACCACGATCTACCAGTCGTTCCTCGACCGCTCGCTCAGCGAGACCGTCGGCTTCGACAACTACGTCAAGATCTTCACCGACCCCTCCCAGGTCAAGGTGCTCCGCAACACCGCGATCTGGGTGATCCTGTGCCCGACGCTCTCCACGCTGATCGGCCTGGTGTACGCCGTCCTGGTCGACCGGTCGCGCTTCGAGCGGCTGGCGAAGACGATGCTCTTCCTGCCGATCGCGATCTCGCTGGTCGGCGCCTCGATCATCTGGAAGTTCGTCTACGACTACAAGGCGAGCGACCAGACGCAGATCGGCGTGCTCAACGCCCTGCTCCAGGCCGTCGGCATCGACACCTACCGCTTCCTGCTCACCGAGCCGTGGAACACCCTCTTCCTCATCGTCATCTTCGTCTGGGTGCAGGCCGGCTTCGCGATGACGATCCTCTCGGCGTCCATCAAGGCGATCCCGACCGAGATCATCGAAGCGGCCAAGCTCGACGGCGTCAGCGGGCTGAAGATGTTCCGCTACATCACGGTGCCGAGCATCCGCCCGGCGCTCATCGTGGTGCTCACGACCATCAGCATCGCGACGCTGAAGGTCTTCGACATCGTCCGCACCGCCACGGGCGGCAACTTCGGCACCAGCGTGCTGGCCAACGAGTTCTACACCCAGAGCTTCCGCGCCTTCGAGCGCGGCCTGGGCGCCGCCCTCGGCACCCTGATCTTCGTCCTGGTGCTGCCGATCGTGATCTACAACGTCCGTCAGATGCGCAAGCTGGAGGCCGCACGATGAATCACTCCACCCGCTTCCCGGGCTCCCCCGCTGCGCTCCTCCACCCGACCACCACGAGGGGACTCCGATGAGCACCACGACCCCCGTCGAGGACACCGTCGCCGCCGAGGAGGCGACCAAGCCCCGCAAGTCGGCCTCCGCCGCCGCCAAGGAGGGCCTGACCAACCGCTGGGGCTCGGCCGCCGCGCTGGTGATCGCCGTGCTGTGGACGGTCCCGACCTTCGGCCTCTTCATCAGCTCCTTCCGTCCCGAGGCCGACGTCAAGACCACCGGCTGGTGGACGGTGCTCAGCGACCCGTCCTTCACCTTCGACAGCTACCGCTCGGTGATCACCGGCTCCGACGTCAACCTCGCGACGTACTTCGTCAACAGCATCGTCATCACCATCCCCTCGGTGGTGATCCCCGTGACGATCGCGACCATGTCGGCCTACGCCTTCGCGTGGATGCAGTTCAAGGGCCGCGACACGCTCTTCGTCGCGATCTTCGCGCTGCAGATCGTGCCGATCCAGGTCACGATGATCCCGCTGCTCACGCTCTACGTCGACTGGGGCCTGGCCGGTCGCCAGGCGCCCGGCGGCGGCTTCTGGACGGTCTGGCTCTCCCACTCGATCTTCGCGCTGCCGCTGGCGATCTACCTGATGCACAACTTCATGCGCGAGATCCCCGGCGAGCTGGTCGAGTCGGCCCGCATCGACGGCGCCGGCCACGTGCAGATCTTCACCCGGATCATGCTGCCGCTGCTCAAGCCCTCGATCGCGGCCTTCGGCATCTTCCAGTTCCTGTGGGTGTGGAACGACCTGCTCGTGGCGCTGGTCTTCGCGGGCGGCAACCTGCAGGTCTCCCCGCTCACGGTGCGGCTGGCCGAGCTCGCGGGCCAGCGCGGTGAGGACTGGCACCTGCTCTCGGCCGGCGCCTTCGTCTCCCTCGTGGTGCCGGTGGTCGTCTTCCTCTCGCTGCAGCGGTACTTCGTGCGGGGGATGCTGGCCGGAAGCGTGAAGGGCTGACCGACCGCCGTGACCGGCATCAAGGAGGTCGCCGACGAGGTGGGGCTCTCCCAGGCCACCGTCTCGCGGGCCCTGCGGGGCCGGAGCGGCGTCTCGGAGCGCAACCGCGAGCGCATCCAGGAGGCCGCGGCGAGGTTGGGGTACGTCGCGTCGCGCACGGCCGTCGGGCTGGCGACGGGACGCACCCACCTCGTCGCGGCCGTCGTCCCCCACGTGACCCGGTGGTACTTCGGCACGGTCATCCACGGCGCCGAGCAGGTGCTGCGCAAGCACGGCTACGACCTGCTGCTCTTCAACCTCGCCGGCTCGCCGGAGGCGCGTGACCGCGTCCTCGGCACCCACGCGGCGACCAAGCGGGCCGACGCCCTGCTGCTGGCCGGACTCCAGCCCAGCGCCGCCGAGCGCGCCTGGCGCGACCTCCACGGCACCCCCGCCGTGCTCGTGGGGGCCGTCGCCGACGGGTGGCCGAGCGTCACGATCGACGACGAGCACGTCGCGGTCCTGGCGATGGAGCACCTCCTCGGGCTGGGTCACCAGCGGATCGCCTACGTCGGTGGCGAGCAGGCCAACACGCTGGAGTTCTCCACGCCGGGCGCTCGCCACCGCGGCTTCCTGCGCTCGATGGACGACGCCGAGCTGAAGGTGCCGCCGGAGTACGACCACGACGGTGACTTCACCCTGACCAGCGGGCTGGAGGCCGGACGCGCGCTGCTGCGGCTCCCGACCCCACCGACGGCGATCCTCTGCGCCTCCGACGAGATGGCCATCGGCGTGCTGCGCGCGGCGCGCGAGCTGCGTCTCGACGTGCCCGGCGACGTGTCTGTCATCGGCGTCGACGACCACGAGCTCGCCGAGCACGTCGACCTCACCACGGTGCGGCAGCCGGTCGAGGAGCTCGGCCGGTTGGCCGCCACCCAGCTGCTGGAGCAGATCGGCGAGCTCCCGGGCGACCCACCCCTGCCGGCCCACGTGCGGCTCGGCACCGAGCTCGTCGTCCGCGGGACCACGGGGCCTCCCCGGATCGATTGACTGACTGTACAGTTAGTCAATCGTCCACCGGCGAGGAGACTCCCGTGACCGCCACCCGACCCGACCCGCAGGCTCCGCCCACCCCGCCGCTGCGCGAGACGCTGCCGGGGCCCGCCTACCACTCCGCGAGGGCCTGGGCGCTCGACCGCGAGGCGGTGCTCTACCGCAACTGGATCTACGTCGGGCGCGCCGAGCGCCTCGAGCGCCCCGGCTCCTGGCTCCGCGTCGAGATCGGCGACGAGAGCATCCTGCTGGTCCGCGGCAAGGACGACGAGATCCGCGGGTTCTACAACGTCTGCCGGCACCGCGGCTCGCGGATCTGCGACGACGAGAGCGGCTGGACCAGGAGCCACCTGCGCTGCCCGTACCACGCCTGGGGCTACGCCCTGGACGGCACGCTCGTGCAGACGCCGATGATCGACAAGGACGAGGTCGACCGTCCGAGCACCTCGCTGTGGCCGGTGCACACCGAGGTGTGGGAGGGCTTCTGCTTCGTCAACCTCGACCGCGAGCAGCCCCGCCCGCTGGTCGAGCACCTCGCCGACCAGCAGGACGACACCCTCGGGCTGGCGCGCTTCGGGCTCGCCGAGCTGCGCATCGGACACATCTCCAGCGTCGACGTCGCCGCCAACTGGAAGATCGTGCTGGAGAACTACCACGAGTGCCTGCACTGCCCCACGATCCACCCCGAGCTGGTCGCCGTGGTGCCGGCGTACAAGCAGGGCTTCGTCTTCGAGGACGGCCGCGACGACGGCGGCGTCTCGCTGGCCGACGGACGCACCGCGATGACCACGGACCCCCGGCTGCGACTGCCGCTGCTGCCGGGCTTCCGCGGCGAGGCGGCCGAGCACCGCGACCCGTCGGCCTACTACGGCGCCGGCGTCTACCCGACGATGTTCCTCGACGTCGACGGCTCCACCTGCCTGGCGACCGCGGTCTTCCCGACCGGTCCCCAGAGCTGCCGGCTGGTCACGGAGTACCTCTTCTCCCCCGAGGCCCTCGAGGACCCCGACTTCGACCCCTCGCCGGTCGTGGAGTTCAACGAGCGCGTGACGGC
>JBQGFI010000390.1:0-2134 GCA_052040065.1 Marmoricola sp. | reverse complement strand
CACCTCGACTTCGTGGTCAACAACGCCGGCCGCTCGATCCGCCGCTCGCTGCGCCTCTCCGAGGACCGCTTCCACGACTTCGAGCGCACCATGCAGCTCAACTACTACGGCGCCATCCGGCTGGTCATGGGCCTGCTGCCGGCGATGCGCGCGCAGCAGTCGGGGCACGTGGTCAACATCTCCAGCATCGGCGTGCTGACCAACCCGCCGCGCTTCTCGGCGTACGTCGCCTCCAAGGCCGCGCTCGACGCCTGGAGCAACGTCGTCTCCAGCGAGCTCTACGGCGACGGAATCTCCTTCACCAGCATCCACATGCCGCTGGTGCGCACCCCGATGATCGCCCCGACCAAGCTCTACGACCGCTTCCCCACCATCAGCCCGGCCCAGGCCGCCGGCAAGATCATCACCGCGATGGTCGAGAAGCCGCACGAGATCAACACCAAGACCGGCAACCTCGGGGCGCTGAGCCACTACCTCGCGCCGAAGACCTCCTTCAAGATCCTGCACATGGCCTTCCAGGTCTTCCCCGACAGCGCGGCCGCCAAGGCCCACACCGAGGAGGGCAAGGGCCACTCGGAGAGCGAGCAGATGCTGATCGCCCGGCTGCTGCAGGGCGTGCACTGGTAGACGTGCGGATCCACCACATCGCGACGAGGACCGACTGGGCGGCCGCGCGGCGCTCCGGGAGCTACACCACCTCCACGCGCGGGCGCACGCTCGCGCAGGAGGGCTTCATCCACGCGGCCCGGCCCGAGCAGGTGCGGGGGGTCTTCGACTCCTTCTACGCCGACGCGGACGAGCCGCTGGTGCTCCTGACGATCGACACCGACCGGCTCGACGGGCTGGGGGTGCCGTGGCGCGAGGACCCGGTCGGCGAGCAGACCTTCCCGCACCTGTACGCCGCGCTGCCGCCGGCCGCGGTGGTCGCGGCGCAGCCGCTGGGTCCGGGAGGGACCACGCCGTCCTTCCTCTCCCTCCTCGTCGGGGAGATGGTCTGGCGGATCTGCCTGGCGGTCGGGGTGATGGTGCTCTCGGGCGTGGCCGGCATCAGCGCCGCAGCGGTGTGGGGGCCACGGGCGACGCTGCCCGGGGCGCTGGTGGGCCTGGCGCTGGGTGCGGCGCTGGCGCTGGCGCTCGCGAGGCGGCGCGCCCCCTGAGGGTCGCGACCAGGACGCCGCCGACGACCAGCGCCCCGCCCGCGAGCTCGAGCGGCGCGACCTGCTCGCCCAGCAGCAGCCAGGCGGCGCTCATGCCGACCACGGGTACGAGCATCGAGAAGGGGGCGACCTGGCCGGCGGGGTGGCGCGCCAGCAGCCAGGTCCAGATCCCGGAGGCGACGACCGTGCCCACCAGCACCGTGTAGGCCAGCCCCGCGAGCGCGAGCAGGCCGCTCGGCGTCCCCAGCGTCGTCATCGCGGTGGCGATCCGCTCCGGTCCCTCGACGGCCAGCGCGAGCAGGCCCATCGGCACCGGCGGCACCACCGACATCCACAGCGTCAGGTGCAGCGGCCGGGGAGGCCGGGCCTGGCGGCTGCAGACGTTGCCGATCGCCCAGCCCAGCGCGCCGGCCAGCGTGAGCAGGAAGGGCAGCAGGCTGGCCGCCTCGGCGCGGTGCCACCCGACGACGGCCAGGCCGGCGGCCGCCAGCACCACCCCGGCGACACCGCGTCGCCCGACGCGCTCGCCGAGCAGCGCCGCGCCGAGCACCAGGGTGAAGGGCGCCGAGGCCTGCAGCACCAGCGAGGCGAGCCCGGCGGGCATCCCGACGGCCATGCCCCAGTAGAGGAAGAGGAACTGCAGCGTGCCGAAGCCGAGCCCGTAGCCGACCAGCCAGCGCAGCGGCACCTGCGGGCGCGGCACCCAGAGCAGGGTCGGCACCGCGATGACGGCGAAGCGCAGCGCCACGAGGAAGAAGGGCGGGACGTGGGCGAGGGAGGCGTCGATCGCCAGGAAGTTCAGCCCCCACATCGTGGCGACGGCGACGGCCAGCAGCTGGTGACGGAGGGGCACGTGCCCATCGTGTGCCGGCCCGTGGTGAAGGACAACCGATACTTCGTGACGTGACCCCTTAGGCTCCCTACATGGACGTGCGCCACCTGGAGCTGCTCCGCGAGCTCGCCGACCGCGGCAGCCT
>JBQGFI010000389.1:0-2275 GCA_052040065.1 Marmoricola sp. | reverse complement strand
CTGCCCGACGACATCGTGGTGCTGCCCGGCCACGGGGAGCAGACCAGCATCGGGCGCGAGCGGGCGACCAACCCGTTCCTCCTCGACCTGCAGGACGACGTCCCCACCCGCCCGGCCACGCGGGGACTCTGAGATGGCCCGCGTCACCCCGCTGAGCGGGTTCCCCGAGCTGCTGCCCGCCGAGCGCGTCGTCGAGCAGCAGGTGCTCGAGCGCCTGGCCGCGACCTTCGAGCTGCACGGCTTCGCCAACCTCGAGACCCGCGCCGTCGAGCCGCTCGACCAGCTGCTGAGCAAGGGGGAGACCTCGAAGGAGGTCTACGTGCTCAAGCGGCTCCAGGACACCGAGGCCGGCTCCGACGCCGGGATGGGCCTGCACTTCGACCTCACCGTTCCCTTCGCCCGCTACGTGCTCGAGCACGCCGGCAAGCTCGACTTCCCCTTCCGCCGCTACCAGATCCAGAAGGTCTGGCGGGGGGAGCGCCCGCAGGAGGGCCGCTACCGCGAGTTCACGCAGGCCGACATCGATGTCATCGGCCGCGACGTCCTCGACTTCCACCACGACGTCGAGGTGGCCCGCGTGATGGTCGACGCGCTGCGCGGCCTCGACTTCCTGCCGGGCTTCACGCTCCAGGTCAACAACCGCAAGCTGATCCAGGGCTTCTACGCCGGCCTCGGTGCCACCGACCTCGACGCCGTGATGCGGCAGGTCGACAAGCTCGACAAGCTGCCCGAGGACGCCGTCCGCACGGCGCTCGTGGCCGAGGCGGGCCTGAGTGCCGAGCAGGCCGACCGCTGCCTGGAGCTGGCGCGCATCAGCACCCCCGACGCCACGTTCGTCGACCGGGTGCGCGCACTCGGCGTCGAGCACCCGCTCCTCGACGAGGGCCTGGCCGAGCTCGCGGCGGTCGTGGAGGGGTGCGCCGGGCTGGTCACCGACCGCGTCGGCGTCGTGGCCGACCTCAAGATCGCCCGCGGTCTCGACTACTACACCGGCACCGTCTTCGAGACGCGGCTGCGCGGCCACGAGGGCCTGGGGTCGATCTGCTCGGGCGGTCGCTACGACGCCCTGGCCAGCGACGGGCGCACGACGTACCCCGGAGTCGGCATCTCCTTCGGCGTCAGCCGCACCCTGGTGCCGCTGCTGGCGCAGGGGGCCGTCGCGGCGAGCCGCTCGGTGCCGAGCGCCGGGCTGGTCGCGGTGAGCGGCGAGGACGACCGCCCGGCGAGCGACGCGGTGGCCGCGGCGCTGCGTGCCCGCGGCATCGCGTGCGAGGTCGCCCCGAGCGCCGCCAAGTTCGGCAAGCAGATCCGTCACGCCGACCGCCGTGGCATCCCCTACGTCTGGTTCCCGCAGCCCGACGGCGGCCACCAGGTCAAGGACATCCGCGACGGGAACCAGGTGGACGCCGACCCGGCCACGTGGACACCATCGCCCGACGACCTGCGTCCGCAGGTCTCGACCCGCACGACCACCGACTCCTGAGGAGACCACCCCCGTGATCCGCACCCACGACGCCGGCACCCTGCGTGCCGAGCACGTCGGCCAGACCGTCACCCTCGCCGGCTGGGTGGCCCGTCGCCGTGACCACGGTGGCGTCGCCTTCCTCGACCTGCGTGACGCGAGCGGCGTGGTGCAGGTCGTGGTGCGCGACGAGGAGGTCGCCCACAGCCTCCGCAGCGAGTACTGCCTGAAGGTCACCGGCGAGGTCGTCTCCCGCAAGGAGGGCGCCCAGAACGCCAACCTCGCCACCGGTGACGTGGAGGTGGTCACAACCGAGCTCGAGGTGCTCTCCGAGTCGGCACCGCTGCCCTTCCCCATCGACGAGACCGGTCACCAGGAGGGCTCGGTGGGGGAGGAGGCGCGGCTGCGCCACCGCTACCTCGACCTGCGCCGCAGCGGTCCCGCCGCGGCGCTGCGCCTGCGCAGCGAGGTCAACCGGACGGCGCGCGAGGTGCTGCACGGCCACGGCTTCGTCGAGGTCGAGACCCCCACGCTGACGCGCTCCACGCCAGAGGGCGCCCGCGACTTCCTGGTGCCCGCCCGGCTGCAGCCCGGCAGCTGGTACGCCCTGCCGCAGAGCCCCCAGCTGTTCAAGCAGCTGCTCATGGTCGCGGGCATGGAGCGCTACTTCCAGATCGCGCGCTGCTACCGCGACGAGGACTTCCGCGCCGACCGGCAGCCGGAGTTCACCCAGCTCGACCTGGAGATGAGCTTCGTCGAGCAGGACGACGTGATCGCGCTGACCGAGGAGATCCTGGCCAGCCTCTGGCGGCT
>JBQGFI010000388.1:0-1672 GCA_052040065.1 Marmoricola sp. | reverse complement strand
GGCTGGGGCCTGGTGGCACTCGGGCTGCTGGCGGCGCTGGTGGCGGTCCTGCTGCTCGTCTCAGCGTGAGCGGCGCAGCAGCAGCGCCCCACCGCCGATGGCCACCACGGCGAGCAGGCCGAGCCCGCCGGCGGCCAGCAGCCGCACCGGCAGCCCGCTGTCGTCGTCGGCCGTCGCGTCGGCCGGGGGTGCTGACGCCTGGGCGCCCTCCTCGGCCTGCGGGTCCTCGGTGGGCGCGGACGCCGTCGGCGGCGTCGCGTCGTCGGCGTAGGCCGGCTCCCCGGCTGGCTCGCCGTCGACGGTGACCTCGAGCCGGAAGGGCATGGGTACGCCGGCGGAATCGGTGCTCTCGTCCGTCGCGTAGGCGATGTAGTAGTAGCCCGCGAGGTCGGCGGCGTTGCCGGCGGCGCGGTTGAGGTAGCGCACCTCGCCGGTGGCGTCGCTCAGCACGCCGCGCCCACCGGCCGCGAAGCCGGTGTTGGTGCCGCCGAGCGTGGCCACGTCGGTGCGCAGTGGGTTGAGCACCGAGAGCTGGGCGAAGGGTCCCTGGATCCCGATGGCCTCGCGCAGCGCTCCGGTCGACTCCGGCACGACGATCCGCGCGCCCAGCGACTGGCCCCACTCCACCGGGACCTTCCACACCTGCGTCTCGCCGGGCACGATCTCGCCGGTGTAGGCGCCGGGGGCGACCTCGGGCGCGGTGGCGAAGGACGACCCGCCGACCGACGGCTCGGCGTCCCCGCTCACCGGAGCGGGCTGCGGGACCTCGCTGAGCGCCTCGACGGCCGCGGGCAGCCCGTCGGTGCCGCTCACCGCGGGCTCCTCCACCAGCTCCAGGGTGTACGGCGTCTCACCGGCGTCGCCGAGGGTCTGGTTGCGCTCGACCTGGACGAGCAGCGCGCCGTCGTCGCACTCGCCGCCCTGGCTGCGACTGCCCGGTCCCGCCGTCGTGCCGGTGCTGAGCAGCGCCCCCGAGACGATCTGCTTGGTGGCCAGGCCCGAGGAGCACCGGCGACCCGTCTCGTCCGCCACGGCCACGGTGAGGGCGTCCCGCGCGCCGACGCCGAGGCTGGAGACGCCGACGTGCAGCGTCGAGCGGGGAGTGGTGCGCTCGAAGCGGTACCAGCGTGTGGACTCCTCCGACTCGGTGCCGCCGAGCCTGTCGGTCCAGCGGCCCGCCTCCACGGCGGTGGGGTCGAGCTCGGACCCTCCCTCGATCGGGGTGCCGTCGGTCTCGAAGGGCCGCAGCGCACGGGTGGTGGCGGTCTCGAGCTGCTCGACGATGTCGTCGGCGGAGTCGGCGTCGTAGTACTCGCCGCCCCCGGCGCGCGCGATGCAGGAGAGCTGGCCTCGGGTGGCGCTGTCGACGCTGAGCCCCACCACGTCGATGCGCAGGTCGATCCCGGCGTCGCGCAGGTCGCGGGCGACCACGCAGGGGTCGGGCTCGCAGGTCGCGATGCCGTCGGAGACGAGCACGATCGACCGGGCGCCCTCCGAGCCCAGGTCGCGGGCCGCCTGCTGCAGCGCGTGAGCGATCGGCGTCTCGCCGTACGGCTCGTACGCCGCGACGGCGTCGCGCAGCTCCGCGCGGTTGTCGGTGCCGGGACGCACCACGAGCTGCGAGTCGGTGCAGGCACCCGGCTCGTCGCGGGAGAAGACCTCGGCTCCGAAG
>JBQGFI010000387.1:0-4476 GCA_052040065.1 Marmoricola sp. | reverse complement strand
GTGGGCGTTGGTGCGTGGGTCGGGTGGTCAGGCGGCGGTCCAGCCACCGTCGAGGCGGTAGCTGGAGCCGGTGAGCGAGTCGGTGCCGGGGCCGCAGAGGAAGGCGACGACACCGGCCACCTCCGCGGGCTCGACGAGGCGCTTGACGGGCTGCCGAGCCAGGAGGACCTGGTCGAGCACCTCGTCCTCGCTGATGCCGTGGCTGCGGGCCTGGTCGGCGACCTGGCCCTCCACGAGCGGGGTGCGGACGTAGCCGGGGGCGACTGTGTTGCTCGTGACGCCGGTGCCGGCGGCCTCGAGCGCGATCACCTTGCTCAGGCCCTCCAGGCCGTGCTTGGCGCTCACGTACGCCGCCTTGTACGCCGAGGCGCGGTGGCCGTGCACGGAGCTGACGTGGACCAGGCGGCCCCAGCCGCGCTCGTACATGCCCGGCAGCAGCTCGCGCGCGAGCAGGAAGGGAGCCTGCAGCATCACCCGGTGGATCAGCGCGAAGCGCTCGGGGTCGAAGTCCTGCACCGGCGCGACGTGCTGCAGCCCGGCGTTGTTGACCAGGACGTCGACGCCCCGCTCGGCCAGGCCGAGGTCGGTGATGGCGCGGGGGTCGCCGAGGTCGACCGCCAGGCCCTCGCCGCCGAGCTCGGCGGCGGCCTCCTTGACACCCGCCTCGTCGAGGTCGAGCAGCAGCAGCTCCGCGCCCTCCGCGGCGAGCCTCTCGGCGACGGCGCGGCCGATGCCGCTGGCGGCGCCGGTCACCAGGGCGGTGCGTCCGGACAGCGCCGGTGTGATCGAGGTCATGGCGCGTGACGCTACGCGGACGCTGTGACCGCCGCCATGTGACGAGTAGCCATGCTTTGTGGACTCGCATGTGCGAGATGCACAGGCGCCGCCTCAGCCGCGCAGGCGCACCAGCTGCAGCGCGAGCTGCACGTCGAGCCGGTGGGCGGGGTCGCGCCAGTGGTCGCCGAGCAGCGACCCGACCCGGTCCAGCCGCTGGGTGACGGTGTTGGGGTGCACGTGCAGCCGGTCGGCGGTGCCGCGCAGCGCCCCACCGGCCTCGCACCACGCCTGCAGCGTCTCGACCAGGCTGGTTCCGCGCGTGGCGTCGTACTCCAGCACCGGGCCGAGGGTGCCGTCGACGAAGTCCTCGAGCTCGGCGGGTCCGTTGTGGCCGAGCAGCAGCCGGGCCAGCCCCAGCCCGGCGGGCTCGGCGACCTCGCCGGTGCGGCCGAGCCGCTCGAGGGCACGCAGCGTGCCGACGGCCTCGGCGTACGCCGCCGCTACGCCGTCGAGCCCCTCCGCCACCGCGACGGTGCCCACGGTCGCGCCACCGAGACGCTCGGAGAGCGCCCGGCCCAGCTCGTCGGCCGCGCCCTCCGCGAGCACGACGCCGAGCCCGTCGTGGACGACCCCGAGGCCCTGCCGCTCCGCGGCCAGCGCCGCGACCGACCGGGCCGGCGACCGCTCCGACGCGTGCCGCGCCACGGCCAGCGCGAGGTCGCCGTCGAGCCGGGCCCCCTGCTGCCGGACCCGCTCCCGCAGCCGCAGCGGGTCGGGCACCCGGCCGGTGACGAGGTCGACGAGCAGCTCTCCCCTCACCCGCCCCTCGGCCTCGGCGGCGCTGCGCTCGAAGAGCAGCACCATCGCGGTCACCAGCGCCCCACGCTCGAGCGTGCGCCGCTCGGGCAGACCCATCGGAGCGTCGGTGCGCAGCACCAGGGTCCCGAGGTGGTCGTCACCGGCGGCGGCCGCCGACACCCAGGCGCCGTCGTCGGTCGCCGCGCAGCGTCCCGAGCCGAGCGCCGACGCGACCACGGGGTCGGTGCCGGCGGGGCCGGGCCGCTCCCCCGTCAGCGGCGCGCCCGTCTCGTCGTACACCTCGACGGTGCCGCCCAGCACCTCCCCGAGCACCGCCGCGACCTCGGCGACGCCGCCCCGGTGCAGCAGCACGTCGGTCAGCAGGTCGTGCGCGTGCGCGGCGCGCTCGGTGGCCTCGCTGCGACTCCGCAGGGCCGCGTTGGCCTCGTCGGCGGCCGCCACGGCCGCGCGGGCGCGCTCGAAGAGCCGGGCGTTCTCCAGCGCGACGGCCGCGTGCGCGGCGAAGGAGGTCAGCAGCGCCACCTCCCCCGCCGGGAAGGGCCGCACCCGGCGGTGCACGGCCAGCAGCGCCCCGATGACCACGCCCTCGACGACGAGCGGGACACCGAGGATCGCCCGGATCTGCTCGCCGGCCACGGCGTCGTCGATGTAGTCGCGGTGCACGAAGCGCTCGTCGGACTGGTAGTCCTCGGTGAAGTACGGCGCCCCCGCCTGCGCGACCAGGCCCAGCAGGCCGGTGCCCAGCGGCAGCCGCAGCCGGCGGAACTCGGCGGTGAGGGCGCCGTCGGTCACCTTCATGTACGACGCCCCCTCCTCCTCGTCGTTGAGCGAGAGGTAGGTCATGTCGGCGCCGAGCAGCTGCCTGGCCCGCCGCACGATCGCGGTCAGGATGTCGTCGAGGTCGCGGATGGCGGTGAGGTCGCGCGCGGTCTCATAGAGCGCGGTGAGCTCGGCCTCCCGGCTGCGCTGGAGCTCCCGCTGCTCGCGGATCCGGTGCGCCAGCACCCGCTCCCGCTCGCCGGCGTCGCGCAGCGCCGCGTCGAGCTGCTCGCGACCGGCGCCCGCCAGCAGCAGCTCGAGCACCTCCACCGCCTCGCCCACGGCAGCATCCTCGCGCACGCCGGGCCGTAGTAGTCAGCCGTGCACTACCCGCCCGTCGACGACGGTCGCGAGGACGGGCAGCTCCACCAGGTCGTCGGCGGTGACCGCCACCGGGTCCTCGGCCCACAGCGTCAGGTCACCCACCGCGCCGATGCGCAGCACCCCCCGGTCGTCGTGGCCCCGCGCCAGGGCCGGCCACCGCGTGTAGCCGAGCAGGGCCTCCTCGCCGGTGAGCCGCTCCTCCGGCTCGAAGACGGCGCCCCGGGCCCCGGGGCGCGAGCGGCCCCGCGCCCACGCCATGCCCACCCGGGGGTCGTGGCTGGCCACCGGCCAGTCGGAGCCGAGCACCAGCCGGGCTCCGCTCTCCAGCACGCTGCGGGCGCGGAAGCCGTGCGCGCTGCGCGCGTCCCCCAGCCGCTCGGCCCAGCTGTCGCTGCCGTCCTCGGCGCGCCACTGCATGTGCAGCGGCTGCATCGAGGCCACGACCCCGGAGGCGGCCAGGAGCGCCACCTCCGCGTCGCCCATCACCTCGAGGTGCTCGATCGAGTGCGTCGGCGACCCGGCGTGCCGCGGCAGGGCGGCGTACACCTCGAGCACCTGGGCCACGGCCCGGTCGCCCACGGCGTGCGTGGCGATGGTGAGCCCGGCGTCGTGGTAGCGGCGCACGACCTGCGCGAAGCGCTCCCAGTCGGGCCAGAAGGCGTGCCGACCGCCCCCGCACGCGTCGGGCTCGTGCAGCCAGGCGGTGCCGGTGTCGACGACGCCGTCGCTGAAGAGCTTGATGGCGTCGCTGCCCCACAGCCGGCCGCGCGCCGAGGACGCCGCGACGATCGCCTCGGCGGCGGCGTCGTCGAGGTGCACCGCGTGCCAGCGGTGCACCACCAGCCGCTGGGTCAGGGCGTCGTGCTCCTCCAGCTCGGCGAGCAGCTCGCAGGTGCGTGCGTCGCCGTCCATGACGGCGCCACCGGTCAGGCCGGTCGCGGCGAGCCGGGACAGCATGCTCCGGAAGGCCTCGCGCTCCTCGGAGGGGCGGTAGGGCGGCTCGGCGTCGGTCACCAGCCGGTAGGCGCTCATCTCGCGCAGCTCACCGGTCAGGCGCCCGTCGGCGTCGACGACCACCTCCGAGGTGTCGGCGAAGTCCCGCGGGCCCGTGATCCCGCCCGCCCGCATCGCCGGCTCGTTGGCCAGGGCGGTGTGCAGGTCGTAGCAGACCAGGACCGTCGGTCGGCCGCCGACGACGTCCTCCACGACCGCGCGGTCGAAGGGCACCTCGTCGAAGACGGCGTACTCCATGTTCCAGCCCCGCACCCAGCCGTCGGGGCCGACCCGGTCGGCTTCGCGCCGCAGCGCCTCCCGGAGCGCGTCGGGCGTGGTGAGGCCGCCCAGGTCGACGCCCGCCGTCAGGTCGACCGCCCAGCGCGGGTGGGTGTGGGAGTCGACCAGCCCCGGGGTGAGGGTGCCGCCCCGTGCGTCGAGCACGCGGGCGCCCTCGGCGCGCGCCGCGTCGCGCACGGAGGCGTCGTCGCCGAGCAGGGCGATCCGCCCGTCGCGCACGAGCAGCGCCGTGGGCGCGGCGGCGGCGTCGTCGGCGGGGAGGTTGCGGCGCAGGTGCGCGCCGACGATGGCCAGGGAGCCGGAGGTCTGCGTCATCGGGGTGCCTCTCGGGTCGTGGGGTCGGCGTACAGGTCGGGCCGGCGGTCGGCGAGCACGTCGTTGACCCGGCGGGTCCCGGTGCGCTTGTCGCGGGCCAGGGTCAGGTCGCAGCGGGCCAGGAGCAGC